>JALUFA010000148.1 GCA_027052485.1 Hydrogenothermaceae bacterium | reverse complement strand
AAAAACTGGGAAGAAGCAATTAGACTATCAGGTCTTGACAAAGAAACATTTGAAAAAGAATTAGCGGTAGCTAGACTTGCTGGATACGTTGGAAAAACATCTCTCCACGAGTCAGCCCTTGAAATCCTCAAAGCAGTTGAGCTTATGAACCAATAAACGTGAGGGGCGTTTTGTGCCCCTTTTTCTTTTTTCTGGAGATAGGATGAAAGCATACTCATTGCAGCTAAACCTAAAGCTAGGAGATATAGAAGGAAATTTAAAGAAGATTGAAAACTATCTTTCCAACGTTGAAGAAAACTCACTGGTTTTGCTTCCTGAAATGTTTAGCAGTGGTTTTGACAATGAGAACCTAGCTATCCATGCAAAAGAAACCCCAAAGATTTATAAATGGCTTAAGCAAGTTTCAGAGAAAAGGAAGCTAACAATTGGAGGTACCCTTCCAGAGAAAGGAAAAAGCGGCATATACAACAAAGCCTTTGTGATTGATAACGGTCAAATTGTTTTTAAAAGACCTAAAGTCAAACTCTTTCTTCCAACAGGAGAAGATAAATACTTTAAAGCTGGTAAACCAACGTACCCTGTTGCCGAAACATCGTCGGGAAACCTCGGAGTGATGGTGTGTTTTGAGCTAAGGTTCCCTAACATTTCTTACACCCTTAGAAAAAAAGGAGTAGAAATAATACTTGTTCCAGCCCAGTGGGGGCTGTCAAGAAAGGAACATTTAGAGACTTTATCAAAGGCAAGGGCTATTGAAACCCAGTCTTTTGTTATAGTAAGCAACACAACAGGAAAAATTGGAAAGGTTGATTATGCAGGTAGTTCTGCAATATACAGTCCATGGGGAGAAAAACTGGCATATATTGATAAGGATGAAGGTCTGATAGAGGCAGATTTAGACCTTAGCAGCGTTTACAGAGTTAGGAAAAAAATACCTATGGATTATTAGAGAGGTAAGATAAGCATGTTTAAATCTATGGTTGACAGAATAAAAAAAGGTTTATCAAAAACAAAAAAACAGATATCAGACAGTTTAAGTGCAATCTCATTTAACAGAAAGATAGATGAAGAGCTATTTGATGAAATAGAGATAGCCCTTTTAAAGGCAGATGTTGGAGTTGAAGCAACAGAAGAGATAATCGAGTTTCTGAAAAAAGAAAGCAAAAAGAGAAAAATCAAAGATGGAGAAGGTTTAAAAGGACTTTTAAAAGAAAAGCTAGTGGAGATACTAACGCCGTGTAGCGGTGAGCTTCAGCTAAAGGGTGAAAAGCCAGACGTTATTCTCTTCTTAGGAATAAACGGCAGTGGAAAAACAACAACTGTTGGGAAGCTTGCGGCACAGCTAAAAAAACAGGGTAAATCTGTTGTTCTGGCTGCGGCAGACACATTTAGAGCTGCGGCAATAGACCAGCTTCAGGTATGGGCTGATAGGGCGGGTGTAAGGATTGTAAAACATCAGGAAGGGGCAGACCCAGCAGCCGTTGTTTACGATGCGGTAAACTCTGCAAAGAGCCGTGGGGATGATGTAGTCCTTGTAGACACAGCAGGAAGACTACACACAAAAGAGCATCTTATGAAGGAACTCCAGAAGATAAAGAGAACCATTAAGAAGTTTTCAGAAGACCAGCCAGTAGAAACATTACTTGTTCTTGATGGTACTATAGGTCAAAACTCTATCAATCAGGCAAAGACCTTCAAAGAGGCTACAGACGTTAGTGGTATAGTCATTACCAAGCTTGATGGTACGGCAAAAGGCGGAGCTTTAATTCCAATCTGCCAAAAACTTCAAATTCCTATAAAGTTTATAGGGGTTGGGGAGGACATAGAAGACCTCCAACCGTTTGACCCAAAGGCATTTGTGGACGCAATACTGGACTAGTAGTTTCTCTCCCCAAAAAGGCGGGTTCCTATTCTAACGATGGTTGCCCCCTCTTCCACTGCTACGTCAAAGTCATTTGACATTCCCATAGATAGATGGGGAAGTTTCTTGTTGAACTTTTCTTCTAGCTTGTCCCTCAAGTTTCTAAGCAACGCAAAGTAAGGTCTAGAGGCTTCTTTATCTTCTGAGTAAGGAGGGATACACATAAGCCCTAAAACGTTTATGTTTTCCTTTTGGAGCGTATACTCAAACAGCTCTTCTAAATCTGCAGGCTTTACCCCGTACTTGCTCTCCTCTTCTCCTACGTTTACCTCTATCAGTACAGACTGAATTTTTCCTTCTTTTTTTGCCCTTTTATCAATCTCATCTGCCAGCTCTTTTCTATCTAACGAATGGATTAACTCAAAATGTTTTACAGCATACTTTGCTTTGTTAGTCTGGAGACCTCCTATAAGGTGCCAGTGGATATCTTTGTAACCTTTTAGGGCTTCTATCTTTTTCATTCCTTCCTGAACTCTATTTTCACCAAAGTATCTTAAACCTGCCTCATAGGCTTCTATGAGCTTTTCTACAGGCTGAGTTTTTGATGCTCCTAGGATTATAATCTCCTCTGGATTTCTGCCCGCTTTTTTTGCCGCACCTTCTACAATCTGCTTTATTTCCAAAAAGTTTTCTTTTACCGACATTTTGACCCCCTTCTTTTGTTTTGCCTTAGAAAAAATTATAATATTTACTCAAAAGTAGGGAGGTTGATTTTGCCAGCACAAATCCCCTTTATTGAAGGGATAAAAAAGTTTAAACAACTCCACTTTAAAGAAAATGAGTCTTTATTTAAAGAACTTGTAGAAAAAGGTCAATCTCCCAAAGCTCTATTTATCGGATGTTCTGACTCTAGAATAGTTCCAAATCTAATAACAAACACCAAACCCGGAGACCTTTTTATCGTAAGAAATATAGGGAACATGGTACCTCCCTACAAACCTGATGAAGATTTCCACGGAACGGCTGCAGCTATTGAGT
>JALUFA010000147.1 GCA_027052485.1 Hydrogenothermaceae bacterium | reverse complement strand
TATAAAAGAGAGAATAATAACAAAAGTAAGATGGATGGGTTTAATTTCCATCTTTCTTTTCATAGTATCCGCATTTACCGCAGGACCAACGATCCTTATGCTCAGCTAATCTTACACCCTCACCACAACGGGGACAATACCTGGGTTTTTTATAGGGTTTGATCTTCTTCTTATCTGCCATGATCAACACCTCTTTTACTGCTCACCCTCAGCCTTTTCCTCTTTAGGTTGAGCCTTTTCTAAGGATTTTTTTGTCCTCTCTAAAATGTGCTTAGGTTCAATGGACATAGCTTCCTTTGATTTGTAGATCCTGGCCTTACCAAAACTCTTCTTCATACCAAAGGGTTGTATTATAGAGTGAAGAACCACATTCTCAACATCAGCCTTCATCATAGAAGCTAACTCTTTAACAACTTCAGCCCTGGAGGGAGTAGGACCATCCTGTAAAATCTCAAAGGAGACCTCAGTTCTATCGAAGAGAGGATTCTCCACTTTGTTAGTGATCTCGATCTTCATAATATCACCTCAATTACTGCTTATGAACACGAGTTAGAAGTTTGCGGCCAACCGCTTCAATGTATTCAACTTCTAATCCAGCATCAACCTGACCCTTAAGATCCTCAGGGATAGCAATATCAAAGGTCTCATAGGTGGTGGCATCCATGATCTGGGCGCTATCACCACTCACAGAGATAACCTGACCCCTCTTTCTCTCAATAATAGGAGCTTCCACATCATCACCGGTGGATCCAAATAGGGACCTCTTTTGGTTATCGAAGATGCCTATACCCACTACCCTCATCTTAGCTGAACCGTGCTTACCGGGGGCAGAGGTGCTAACCTCAACCACCTTGCAGGGCTCGCCATCGATCATAACATATTTACCGGGCTTAAGTTCCTTCATTGAAATAAACGTAGTACTCATGGGTTAGATTAAGTAAATAAAGTATTATAAATAATACGAAAATTAATGGAACTATGATCGATGCACATGCTCATCTTATGGATTTTAGAGTTGAATATAAACCCTCAATACCAGTGGTTAATACTGGATATGATCTAAAAACTAGCCTAAGAGCTATTAAACAAATAGACGATAAGATTTGGGCAGTGATTGGGATCTCACCGCAAAAAGCAATGCGTCCCATTGAGTTGAGAGAATTAGAGAGAATTGAAAATATCTCTGAAAATGCGGTTGGAATTGGAGAAATCGGGTTGGATTATCATTGGGGAAAGGAAGAAATTGAGAGAAAATACCAAAAGGAATGGTTCCTAAAACAGATCGAGATCGCGAAGGATGGGGATCTACCCATTGTGATCCACGCAAGGGATGCAATAGGAGATGTTTTGCGATTATTGAAAGGTTTTGATGGTAAAGTTATGTTTCATTTCTATTCAGGGGGAGTTGAGGAGGCCAAAGAGATCATAGATCGCGGTTGGATTATATCTGTGCCGCCATTAAGGAGCAAAAAGAGAAAAAAGGTGATCCTCAATACACCTATTGAACAGTTGGTAGTGGAAACCGATGCACCTTATGTGGGCAAGACCTGCGAGGATGTGGTTAAGAGTATAGAATATATAGCCGAAATCAAAGAAATGGAATCAAAAGAAGTAGAAGGTATAACCGAGCGGAATACGATAAAATTGTTTAGATTATGACAGCAATAAACAGTTTGAGAAATTAAGAAAAAGGGGGCCCGTGGGGGTGGAGAGGGATAAGGTGGTGATAGGAAATCGCACGAGACCCCCACTGATATTTTGAACAATGTAGTATAAATAGGTTTTGAATTTTAGAGAATCTAAGGGTTAGAATTATGTAGTGGATAAAGAGTATTGCCCAGTTCGAAATAGGGTAGGTCATCAACATAGGTCAAGTGGGAATTGGAGACCTCATTATAATAGAAAATAAGATCACTTCTCAATCTTTGAAAATCCTCTAATCTTATGATTGGTTTATACAGGGGAATCAAACCCATATAGAAGATTAGAGTGGATATAGGAATTGAAATTATAGGAAAATTATAGATTAGAAAGGGTGTTAAGGGAATGGAAAATAGGGAGGAATAGTATAAGTTGTAGAGTAGAGAAGGAACTGGTTTATAACTATCAATTAGTTTTAGGTTATTTGAAATATTGTTGAGTTCCTTAGAGACACAGTGATCTATTGCAGGCCCACCATATTCCTTAAACTTTAAGCTCACCTTCTCTAGGAAAATTGTTCTCCTGCGACAGATAGAAATCATGGCTTGAGTTTAAAGAATTACAATATAAAAAAGCTTTCGATTAATAATCCATCACGATCTTTACCTTTGGACCGGAGATTGTTGGCACAGAGAGATCACCCATAATAACTGGTAAATGAACATTATCGATCTCAACCCTCATAGAGGTCAGTTGATCCCGATACCAGTTTAGTGCTTCCAATTTTTGAAGTTTGTATTCAGGAGTGAGCACAGGGAAATAAATTGTATCAGCAAGATAAGCTCCTGAAGTGATAGTAGTGAATACGACACTAGGCACCGATGGATCATATATAGAATATCCTATAGAACTAAGTAGGAACAATAACTTGAATCCCTCATAAGTATATTTTAGAGATTTGGGATAGGTACGTAATCCCTCAATCCAGTTCAACATCTCATTTACCTTTGAAAGTTCAGGGGAAACATAGGTAGTAAGAATTTGATTAAGATAATTTTCAATTCCCTGAACTGTGGAATATTGATTGGCTAGGTCTAAGAATTGTTTATTAAAGTCATCTTCAAGATTGCTCTTGAATTTGTCCAAGCGTTTCTTCAGGGATTTATAATTGGGAACCAAAGGAGGTAGTTTCTTAGAGCGCATGGAGTTTTTAGAGATACACTTAATTTAAAGATTTCGAAAATAGAGAGTATTATAATAG
>JALUFA010000146.1 GCA_027052485.1 Hydrogenothermaceae bacterium | reverse complement strand
TATCGATATGTTAAACTTTAGCTTTGGAACGCCTACAAAAAGAGCATACCTTATGGTGTCTGGCAGGTCTACCCCCCTTGCAAGTGGGTTCCTATAGCTGGCAAATCCTACCGCTACTGGGTACTTTCCAGCCTTATACTCATCAACCTTATCTAAAAACTCCTCGTAGTGGAGGGCTGGTATGCCGTGTTCGTTCAAAAACTGGATGTACCTTTCTAAGGTCTCCAACGTTTCTGAGGAAGAAAGAAATACAAGTCCACCTTTTCCAAGCCTTTTAATCTCTTCTACTGACCTTTCCCACAGATTTTCTGGTTTATCATAAACATCCTCAATGTTTCTGAGGGTAAGCGATGGTTTTCCAACCTCAAATCCTAAAAGTTCTCTAAAGAGGAGAACCCTCCTTGAACGAGGATTTGACGTTGCGGATGAAACAATAAGTACCCCTTTCCTCTTTTGGGCTATCTTTTCTATCTTTTTTTGCCAGTTTTGATAGATTTCAAGCTCTTTTTCTGAAGGGTTTGGTTTAGAAAAGACCTTAGCTTTAAACTTAATAAACTCTAGAGTTTCCTGTATATCCTCTTCAGAAAAACCCAGAAGCATTAAAACCTTATCTATGTTTTTTGCACTTTTCAGGATACTATCAACGTCGTCTATAAAGACAAGGTTGTATACTCCTTTAGGAATGATATCTATATTCTTGTAGAGAAACATTGAGGTTGTTATTAAGATACTAAAATCGCCGTCTTTAATCCTTTGTTTTAGCTGCTCCTGCTTTTTCTTACTTTTGGCAAACCTGGAGCTATATGCTAGGATGTACTCTTCCTTGGCTCCATAGTTTAAGAGTCTATCGTACGCCTGGTTTACCAAGATTTGGGTAGGGAAAATGAGGTAAACTTTTCCGCCCTTTTTCTCTACGAGATACCTTGCTAAGATTAACCCAAATGTTGTTTTCCCTATACCTGTTGGGGCAAGTAAGGCATGAGACACACCTAGAAAAAATCTTTTAGCCCACGTTTCCTGTATAGACCACAGGTCATTCTTTATAATCTGCTTAAAAAACTGTTTGAACTGGTCGGTTTCTTCCCAAACGTTGCATATCTTTTTAAAATTCCCCGTTTGTACTGTTTCACAAACTTTTTCATGGGGAACTGGCTCTGGAAGGCACTTATCACATAGTAGCCCAAGGTACAGTCTATCAGATGATATATCGCCCCCACAGTTGGGGCACATGTTTTTGTACTTTGCCTTTATATCTAAGGTTTCCTGCATGCTCTTAACCGTTTAAAAGCTCGTTTAAGATTTTGTTTACAAGTTTTGGATTTGCCTTTCCTTTTGTGGCTTTCATAACTTGTCCTACGAAAAAGCCCATAAGTTTTTGGTTTCCGGCTTTGTACTTTTCAACTTCTGCAGGATGATTTTTTAGTACTTCCTCTACAATCTTTCTTATCTCTCCTTCATCTGACACCTGCTTTAGGCCTTTTTCTTCTACTATCTGGGATGGGCTTTTCTGGGTTTTGAAGACTTCATCAAACACTTCTTTTGCAATTTTTGTTGAGATAGTTCCTTCATCAATAAGTTTTACCAGTTCTGCTATATGCTCCGGTCTTACCGGGCTTTCCTCTATACTGATTGACGCTTCATTGAGTCTTCCAAGTAGCTCGTTAATAATCCAGTTTGCAACAGCTTTAGGATTTTTGTTGTAGACTTTTACCGCTTCTTCAAAGAACTTAGCCCTTTCTTTATCTGCTACCAGTACGTCGGCATCGTACTCGGTAAGTTTGAACTCTTTCACGTACCTTTCTGCCTTTTCATCAGGAAGCTCTGGGAGAGATTTTCTTATTTCCTCTATCTGCTTTACAGACAGTCTCACCGGTATTAAGTCTGGGTCTGGGAAGTATCTGTAGTCGTGGGCTTCTTCTTTTGTTCTCATTGTGTAGGTCTTTCCTGAGGATGGGTCAAATAGTCTCGTTTCTTGAACGATTTCTCCACCTTTTTTGAGTATTTTTGCTTGCCTTTCTATCTCATACTCTATAGCCTTTTGAACGAACCTAAAGGAGTTTAGGTTTTTTATCTCAACTTTTGTCCCTAGTTTATCGCTACCTTTAGGCTTTAATGAGATGTTTACATCACATCTGAGCTGACCTTTTTCCATATCGGCATCAGAAACACCTATGTATCTCATGATGTTTCTAAGCTTTTCAAGGTAAAGTCTTGCACCTACCGCTGATGTGATATCAGGTTCGGTTACTATCTCCATTAAAGGAGTACCGGCTCTATTTAGGTCTACGTATGAGTATTTTCCTTCGTGGATAGTTTTTCCTGCGTCTTCCTCAACGTGGAGTCTGTGTATTCTAACCCTTTCTTTTTTTCCATCAACGTTTATATCAACGTATCCATCTGTTGCAAGTGGTTTGTCATACTGGGAAATCTGGTATCCTTTTGGTAGGTCTGGATAAAAGTAATGCTTTCTTGCAAACACGGAAAGTTCATGGACTTTACAGTTTAAAGCCAATGATGCTTTTATAGCATACTCTAGTGCCTTTTCATTTAGAACAGGTAAACTTCCCGGTAGGGCTAAGCACACGGGGCAAACGTTTGTATTTGGCTCTGCTCCAAACTCAACCTTACAGGAACAGAAACACTTTGTATTTGTAGCCATCTGAACGTGGGTTTCTAAACCAATAACTACATCAAAATCCATTTTTCCCTCTTTTTTAGTGGTTTTTGGCTCACTTTTAATTATACCTTATGTTTTCGTTGCAACATTGATGCAACATTTGCAACAGTTTGCAACACTTTTTAAAACACCTACAACGAAACTTAGCGGTTTCTAGGGGAAAATTTTTTGGCACACTTCTTGAACTATAAGTATACAAAACATCACTTGGGGAGGTAAAAACCATGCCAACACTTAAAGAACTCATGCA
>JALUFA010000145.1 GCA_027052485.1 Hydrogenothermaceae bacterium | reverse complement strand
TTGAAGGAAAATCTGTAAAGAAAACCCAGATAAAGATAAAAGATTACTTAGAAAAGAAAGGGATAAATTTTAAACTTGGAAAGGTAAAAAAGATTAACCCTGAAAAAAATGAAGTTGAAGTTGATGGAGAGACTATACCTTACGATTATCTAGTGATAGCTACTGGAGCAATAAAAGATTATGATGCAATAAAAGGGTATAGAGAATATGGCTACTCTGTTTGTGATGATATGGAAGCTGTAAGACTATATGAAAGACTTAAAACCTTTGAGGGTGGTAATGTTGTTGTAGGAGCAGCGAGAAGTTATTTCGGTCATATGGTAGATGCACCTGACCTCAAAGCTCCGTGTGAGGGGCCTGTCGGAGAGGCTATGTTTATGATGGACTACAGGCTTAGAAAAGAGGGAAAAAGAGAAAAAAGCAGTATAAACGTCTTTACTCCCGGAGAAGTATTTTTTGAAGACGTTGGAGATAATGCGAGAGGTGTAGTTGCCAAACTAATGGAACAAAGGGGTATAAAACTTCACACAAGTAAAGAGCTTGTAGAGATAACTGATAAAGAGGTTATTTTCAAAGATGGTAGTAGTTTACCTGCCGATTTAGCCATTATAATCCCTCCGTATAAAGCCCCAGATTTTATTGCTGAAAGTGGCCTTGGAGACGATAGAGGCTGGGTTCCAACCGACAAAACAATGAAACACCTCAACTACGATAATGTATATGCTGTTGGAGATGTTAATGCCTTAGCTCAACCAAAGTTAGGACATATAGCCGTTCTTGAAGCAGATGTTGCATCCTCAGCAATAGAAAAACAGGAAGGTTTAAGGGATGAAGTAAAGCCTTTTAAACCAGAAGTGTTCTGTATTATGAATATGGGAGGCTTTGAAGCAACCCTTATCCTATCTAATGCCCTTTACGATAACGAGTATGATATAGCTTGGCATTCTCCACTGGCAAAACTGATGAAATGGGCTTTTGATGAGGAGTACTACTTTACCCACGGCCATTTACCACCTGAGTTTTTACTTGAAGTCTTTAAACACATAATAGAAATGTTTGCAGGAGGCAAATAAAATGGAAAATCAACAACCGTCAGTAGAACAAATTCTTGGGATGATGGCAAATAAACTTGGTGGAGAAGAACACGTCCCAGAAGCTATCAAACATGCAAAAGAGATTGCACCTGAACTAATCGTTGATGTAGCAATGAGTTCTAAAAAAAGCGTAGCAGATGAAAACTCTCCATTCGACCCTAAAACAAGCACACTGATTTTTTTAGCCGCTGCCTTAGCTTTAAGAGACGAGGAATGTATAAAAGCACAGGCAAAAGCTGCATTAAACTTAGGAGCAACAAAGGAAGAGCTTTTAGCAGTTATAAAAATAGTTAAACATGCCGTAAATTCGTCACATCTATACCTATACTGAAGGAAATCTTCGGAGGAAATAGACATGGCTGAATTACATCCACCTATAGTTCATTTTGCGGTAGCTTTAACAATAATTGGAGTAATTTTCGAGCTTCTTGGTTTTACACTTAAAAGGGAAAGTTTAAAACATGCAGCTTTTTGGACGTTTATTGTTGGAGTATTAGCCGTATGGGGAGCAATGTTTTCAGGAGAAGCTGCCGAAGAAGCAGTTGAACATTTCATAGAAGGAACCAATGTAGAAAAAGTTTTTGAACTTCATGAGGAACTTGGAAAAATTCTCCCTTGGATATTTACAGTTTTGGGCTTGTTTAGAGTCTTTCTCTATATTAAAGAAAGCTCTAAGTTGATGATAATTTATTTAATTGCAGCAATAATTGGCATAGGATTAATAGGCTATCAGGGAAGATTAGGTGGCATAATGGTTTATGAGTATGGAGTTGGAGTAAAACCTTTAATGGAGAAAACTTCTGTAATTCATTCTTATGAAGAAGATTAAATCTTTGAGGTGAAGCAAATAATGACAATCAAAATAGGTTTTATCTGTACTGGAAACTCGGCAAGAAGCCAGATGGCAGAGGGGTTTGGAAGACACTATGCAAAAAAGCTTGGAAAAGATATAGAGGTTTACTCTGCAGGGTCTAATCCTTCGGGATACGTTCATCCCCTCGCTATAAAGGTTATGGCTGAAAAAAGGATAGATATATCAAATAACAGGTCTAAATCTCTAGATGAAATTCCTTTAAATGAGCTTGATTATGTGATAACCCTCTGCGGAGATGCTGCTGAAAACTGTCCTGTTGTCCCCGGTGCCAACACCCAACACTGGGGACTTCCTGACCCTGCAAAGGCAGAAGGTACAGAAGAGGAAAAACTGCAGGTCTTTAGGCAAATAAGGGATGAGATAGAAGAAAGGGTCAAACGGCTAATATCTTCACTTTGATAGAACTTTTAAGGTTTTTTTTATGTAGTGAACCTTTTCCACTAAGCGGTTTCTGTCAAAATCAATAACTGTTATATGCCCCATCTTTCTTAGGGGTTTAACTTTTCTCTTTCCGTATATGTGAACGTAAACTCCATCAATTTTCATAACGTCTGAAAGACCTTGATAAATCGGTTCGCCAAAGGCATCCTTTTCACCGAGGATGTTAAGGGTTGCCGCCGGTATTACCTGTTTTGCAGAACCTAAAGGTAGATTTGTTAAAACCCTTACATGCTGCTCGAACTGGCTGGTTTCGCACGCTTCTATTGTGTAATGACCTGAGTTGTGGGGACGGGGAGCGACCTCATTGATTAAAATTCTTCCCTTTTTATCGAGAAACATCTCTACTCCAAACACGCCGACTCCATCTAATGCTTCTACGGCGGCAACGGCTATATCTTGAGCTTTTTTTGTTAAATCTTCGCTTATATCTGAAGGAGCAACCAAGTAATCAAGAAGATTTCCATCCTCAGAGAAAACCATATCCACAACAGGATAAACCCTTACATCTTTACTTGCATTTCTAACAACCATAACGGCGATTTCTCTTTCTATATCTATCAGTTCTTCTATGTAAGAAGGGGCTTTAATAGCCTTTTTTAAATCTTCTTCACTCTTTAAAACAACAACTCCTTTTCCATCGTATCCACCAAACCTAGCCTTTTGAACCACAGGTAAAATTTCCTTGATTTCGTCAATGTTTTCAACCTTCCTAAAAAACGGAACAGGCAAGCCTTTTTTGCTAAAAAACTCTTTTTGCTTAAGTTTGTCTTGTATTATCTCTAGTACATTAAGAGAAGGATAAATCTTATCTTCAGGTATAGCTTGCCTTACAGTGTCAATATTGATATGTTCTAGTTCATAACTGACTATATCAACCTTATCATTGAATACCTTTAGTTTTTCTACATCGTTAAAACTGCCAGTTATATTCCCAGTTATCAACGATGCGGGACAGTGAGGGTCCGGGTCGTAGGTTATAATGTTGAAACTCAGTTTTTTTGCCTCTTGGGCGTCCATTTTGGCAAGTTGTCCGCCACCTAGTATACCGATTGTGAAGTTTAAAGGATTTTCTATCTTTAGGTTTGCTAGTTTCAGGGCTTGCCACCTCATTGAAAATAATTGTTGCAAAATAACATTGTATAATGAAATTTCTAAAAAGTTAAAAAGAGGAGTTTAAATGAAACTAAATGTTGGTATTGTTGGACTTCCAAACGTTGGAAAATCAACTATATTTAACGCGTTAACCGAAACTGCAAAAGCAGGCGTCGCAAACTACCCTTTCTGTACTATTGACCCAAACGTTGGGATAGTTGATGTCCCAGACGAGCGTTTAGAAAAACTTGCTGAGATTTCAGGCTCCCAAAAGATAATCCCAGCAACAATAGAGTTTGTTGACATTGCAGGGCTTGTAAAAGGTGCATCAAAAGGAGAAGGTCTTGGAAACCAGTTTTTAGCTAACATAAGAAACGTTTCGGCTATAGCCCATGTTGTAAGATGCTTTGAAGATAGTGATGTGGTTCACGTTGAGGGGTCTGTTAATCCTGTAAGGGATGCTGAAATCATAGAAACAGAGCTTATACTGGCAGACCTGCAGTCTGTAGAAAAAAGGCTAGAAAAGGTTATAAAACCTGCAAAGTCTGGAAACAAAGAGGCAAAGTTTGAGGTTGAGGTGTTAACAAAGGCAAAGGATATACTAGAAAACCTTCAACCTCTTAGAACAAACACAGATAAGTTTACAGAAGAAGAACTGGACTATCTGAAAAAAACAATTTTCCCTTTAACACTAAAACCCCTCATGTACGTTGCAAACATTGGAGAGGAAGACCTACCAGAGGGAGAAAACAACCCTTATGTTAAGGCGATTAAAGAAAAAGCAGAAAAAGAAGGAGCCCCTGTTGTTGTGTTGTCAGGAAAGGTAGAGCAGGAACTTATAGAAATACCAAAAGAGGAAAGAAAGGAACTTCTTGAGGCTTACGGCTTAAAAGAACCGGGATTAAACAAAATGATAAGAACTGGGTACAGCCTCTTAGACCTGATTACATACTTTACAACTGGAGAAAAGGAAACCCGGGCGTGGACTATAAAAAGAGGAACAAAAGCTCCTCAAGCTGCGGGAGAGATACACTCTGACTTTGAAAGGGGCTTTATTGCTGCTGAGGTTATAAACTACGATGAGCTTGTTAAGTACGGCTCCCTTGCAAAAGCTAAAGAGGCTGGGGCTGTAAGAATTGAGGGTAAAGATTATGTAGTTCAGGATGGAGATGTAATGCTCTTTAGATTTAACGTGTAAATGCTGGCGTTAGTCTCCTTTTTTGCTGTACTCCTTGGGTGGATAGTACAGGGTTTTTTAGGAATAGGTTCTGGGATTATAGCAACTGCTATACTGCTACTGTTTGCCGATGCAAAGACAGTAGTTGTATCCCTTGCTCCTATAGCCTTCATTGGAACAGGATATCTAGCATTAATAAACTTTAAAAGGTTTGTACTGATGAGGGAGGTTGCGATTTTGACCCTTACCTCCCTCTTTAGTGTTTTACTTGGAAGTATTCTTTTAAAAAACCTACCATCAAACGTCATCCTTGTAATCTTTGGTTTTGTGGTTGTTTTAACAGGTCTATACGATTACTACTCCCAGAAGAAAAGGATTTTAATAAATTCTAAGCATAGAGGGATTCTTGCATCTGTAATAGGATTTATTGGCGGCATTATCTCAGCACTTGTTGGAGGTGCAGGTCCTCTGTATGCTTTCTTTTTTAACCAGATATCTTTAGACAAACACGACTTTAAGTTTGTGATTTCATTTTTCTTTTTTCTGTTAAACGTTGAAAGGGTAGCTGTTTATCTAATGTCTCCACTTAAGGAGTATTTCAATATGCAAATCATACTTCCATCTGTTATCGCAGTGTTTTTAGGAGCTTATATAGGCCATTGGCTTTTTAAAAAAGTAAATACTAAAGCTTTTAAGGAGGTAGTTTCTATTAGTATTGTGATTTTTGGTTTTTACTTTATAGTAAAGGGACTTGCTACACTGTGATTCTTTCAACCTCGTCTATCGTAGTAATACCCTGTATTGCTTTATAAACCGCATCCTGTCTTAAAGTTTTCATGCCTTCTTTTAAGGCCTGTTGTTTGATTTCTTCTGTTGATTTGTTATCCACTATCATCTCTTTGATTGTGTCAGAGAGTTTAAAGAGTTCATGTATTCCAATTCTTCCTTTATATCCTGTGAAATTGCACTCTTTGCATCCTGCACCTCTATAAAGCTGTTTTACGTTTGATATGTCAAATCCAGCCTCCTTTATTATCAACAGATCTTTTTTTGATGGTGTGTAGTGGGTTTTACATGAGGGACATATCTTTTTTGCTAACCTTTGGGCTACAACTAAGATAAGAGCATCACTGATTAGGTAGTTTTCAATACCCATCTCCCTTAATCTAGTTATTGTACTTACCGCATCATTTGTGTGGAGGGTTGAAAAAACCAAGTGCCCTGTTAAGGCTGCCTCTACGGCTATTTTACCTGTTTCTTTATCCCTTATCTCTCCTACCAGTATCACATCGGGGTCGTGGCGGAGAAAAGCCTTTAAAGCTTTTGCAAAGGTATAACCAGCATCTGGATTTATTGATGTTTGGACTATTGAACCTCCTAGGGTATACTCTACAGGGTCCTCCACCGTAATTATCTTTTTTTCTGGTGTATCTATCTCTTTGAGAGCCGAGTAAAGGGTAGTTGTTTTTCCCGAGCCTGTAGGACCTGTATGGAGTATCATACCGTAAGGTTTCTTTATCATCTGACGGTACAGCTTGAGATTTTCTTCTGTAAAACCTAGTTTTTCCAAATTAAGGATGGCATTGTTTTTATCTAGAATACGCATAACGATATCTTCGCCATAGATAGTGGGGACTGTTGAGACTCTAAGGTCAATCTTTATGGATGGGTTGTACCTTGAGAAGTCTATCCGTCCATCCTGAGGGAGTCGCTTTTCATCTATCTTAAGGTTTGCCATTATTTTATAACGGGTTGTTAAGGCATCCTGTATGTATTTTGGCAGTTTTAAAACTTCATGAAGTTCTCCATCAATCCTATATCTAACAGATACCTCGTTTTCCTTTGGCTGTATGTGAATATCACTGGCTCTTTTTCTGTAAGCTTCTTCAACAATTTTGTTGGCTAGAGTAATTATAGGGGAGCTTTTTTCTGAAATTTCCGTTTCTTTTTGCTTGATTTCTTCCTGATATTCAGGAAATATTTGTGATACTGCCTCAAGGATTTCTTGTATCTTTCTTTCTTCCTCAAAAATGCTATCTATTTTTTCCTCTAACTGCTTTTTTGTCGTTACTACAACGTTAACTTCTTTTACATAGTATCCATTATTTTTTAAGATTTCTATTACTTCGTTTATAGTAATTGCATCTGTAGGTTCATACATAGCCAAAGTTAATACTTCATCCTTATAATCAAGGGGAAGAACAAGTCTTCGTTTTAAAAAGTCCCTGTCAAAAATTTCTTTTACAAAGTCTGGAGGTATATAGTTTGTTAGTCTGTCAAATGAAAACCCAAAGTACTCTGCCTTTATCTTTGCAATGTCCTCTTCCGAATAACCGTTTTCTATGAGAATTTGTAGCAAACTTTTTTTCTGTTTGGAGGCTTCATCCTGAAATTCCCGAAGTTTTTGTGGAGTTATCCCTAGTCTTTCTATTATCAGTTCTGTAAAGCTTTTCGTTGAAAGCCTTTTGTTTATTCTTACAGCCAATGTTTACCCTTTTGGATATTTAAATATAAATACAAGATTTTTTAACTGCCTTTCTCCCAAAATATCTACTATAACAGGGGATATTTTGACTTTTATAAGCTCAAGGGTTATCTCTTCAGGTAGCAGGTTTTCTTTTACCTTATCGACTTTTTCTAAAAAAGGTTTTTCAAACTCAGGCATCAGGTCTAATAGGTTGCTTTTTAAAACTTCAACAATGGGTATTCTAAATCCTATCATTTCCATGAAGGATGCATTTACGTCTTTTATATTTAAGTCTGTATCGGTTATTGCTACAGCCTCTGAAATGTTTTCAATAACAACTTTCTCCTCGTTTTGGTTTACTTTTAGGTGGAAGAATTCTAATGCATTTTTAAAGGCTTTGGAGAGTAAAGGAAGTATCTGCTTAATCTCTTTTTTGGGGATTTCTTTACCTTTTAAACATAAAACTCCTATAGACTCATCCTTATCAGTCAATGGCAAGCAGTACACATCTTCCATCTCAAAGGTTTGGCCTGAAATGGAAAACTCCAAAAGTAAATCTAAGTTTAGTGAGGGGATATTCCCTACAGTTTTTAACGGCTTGAGTCTATCTTCGTCTATAAGATAAAGGTGTACCCCTTCAAAGGGGTAGGATGATAAAAGATAAGAAAAAAGCTTTTTTATAAACTTTTCTAAATCAATCTCAAAAAAGACATCCAGTAGATTTTTATCTATTTTCATCTTAGTTTTTCTAAAAACTCATCCACTTTATCTATAGGTATTTCTTCTTTCTCCTTTTTTGCCCTGTGCTGGTACTCAACGACGTTATTCTTTACACCTTTACCTACCACTATTCTGTGGGGTATTCCTATCAAATCTGCATCTTTAAACTTTGCCCCTGCTGACATCTCCCTATCGTCAAACAGTACTTCTATACCCTTTTCTTTTGCCTTTTTATAAATATTCTCTGCAACCTCTTTAATTTTTTCATCTTTCATATTTAAAGCTAGTATTTGCAGCTTAAATGGGGCTATGCTTTCAGGCCAGATGATACCGTTTTCATCGTGGTTCTGCTCTACGGCTGCAGCCATCAATCTACTTACGCCAATACCGTAGCATCCCATTACAATAGGCTTTTCTTTACCGTCTTTATCAACAAAGTAAGCTTTCATCGCATCTGAGTATTTAGTTCCAAGGAGGAATATGTGCCCTACTTCCAGTCCCGTTGTTTCTTTCAGAGGAGCCTTACAGTTAGGACATGGGTCTCCTTCCCTAGCAGTGGAAAAGTCCACAAACTCTATAGGTTTAAAGTCCCTTGGTATGTTTACATTTATGTAGTGGTAATCCTTTTCGTTTGCTCCAACTACAAAGTTGTGTAAATCCTGTACTGACACGTCAGCGTATACTGGCAGGTCTAGCCCGATAGGTCCTACAAAACCTTCAACAAGTCCCATTTTCTCAAGTTCTTCAGATGTTGCAAGCCTTGCATCGTTCACATTAAAGTAGTTGATAAGTTTTGTCTCATTTAGCTCTCTGTCTCCTCTTATTAAAACCGCCACAGCTGTTCCATCAGACAGGATGTAGATGAGGGTTTTTACTATTTTCTTTGGAGAAACTCCTAAAAATTTAGCCACATCCTCTACTGAGGAGACGTTTGGAGTGTGAACCTTTTCTAATGGTTTTTCTTCCTCTGGAGGTAGCTTATCTAGCTCAAACTCGTACTTTGCAGCCTCAACGTTTGCTGCATATCCGCAGTTTTCACAGTAAACTATGTGGGCTTCTCCATTGGCAGCCTTTACCACAAACTCGTGGGAGTACTTACCTCCAATAGCTCCTGTGTCTGCCTCTACCATTAGGTAATCAAGGCCTAGCTCACTAAAAATCTTGTTGTAGGTTTCTTTCATAATCTCGTAAGACTTTACTGCCATTTCTTCAGAAACGTCAAAAGAGTAGGCATCTTTCATAATAAACTCCCTGCCCCTTATAAGACCGTACCTAGGCCTTGCCTCATCTCTGAACTTCGTTTGTATCTGGTAGAAATTTTTAGGAAGGTCTTTGTATGAGCGAATGTTTTTCCTTACAAGGTCTGTTATTGTTTCTTCGTGGGTTGGTCCCAGTGCAAAGAGACGACCTTTTCTATCTTCAACCCTGAAAAGCTCCTTACCGTACACGTCCCATCTACCTGTTTCCTGCCAAAGCTCAGCAGGGGTGAGTATAGGAAGTAAAACCTCTAAAGCTCCCGCATCATCCATATGTTTTCTGATAATATTTTCTATCTTTTTTAAGACTCTCAGCCCTAAAGGTAGGTACTCGTACAAACCTGCCGCTAGCTGACGGATAAACCCTCCTCTGACTAAAAATATATGACTTGGTACCTCTGCCTCTGAAGGTGCCTCTTTTAGTGTAGGTAAAAAGTACTGGGAAGCTCTCAATCTGTATCCTCCAATGGTTTTTACTCTATAATATATTAGAACAAAATAATAAATAGAAAGGTATCAAAATTGAGCCAGAAACTAGAAAAACTAAAAGAAGCTGAAGTTTGCGTTTACCCTTACGCTTATGAAGATGATGAGATAGATTTATATGAGTTGTTTTTAGTCCTAAAAAAAAGATGGAAAACTATAGTATCTTCAACGCTTATTTTGGTAGCTGTTGCTACAGTTTACATCTTTCTTGCTAAGCCTGTTTATAAGTCAGATTTCGTGCTTAAATTGCCAATAAAACTTATTATGACAGAAAAATCTAATCTAATGGAGATTCCAGAGATAACTCCTTTTGAAGTGAAAGAGTACATAAATCCTATAAACCGGTTCTTAAAAGATAAAAAATACGAAAAAGTAGCCAAATTTTTAGACTTGCCTGAAAAAGATGTTAAGAATTTAGTTAGTATAAACGTTAATACTATAAGGAACAACAATAAAATTGTAAAGATAGAGCTAGAAACTTATGAGCCTTCGAAAATACCTATATATGCAAAAAAAGTCTACGGGTATCTACAGAATAATCCTTCTTTAAAAGAAAAGTTGCAGCTTGAGGAGCAAACAATAAAAGAAAATATAAAAACAATATCATCTAAATTAAAAGAGTTAAAAAAACTTAGGGAT
>JALUFA010000144.1 GCA_027052485.1 Hydrogenothermaceae bacterium | reverse complement strand
TTATGGAAAACATCTTAAATCTATTAAAAGAAATCTCTCACGAGTTTGGTTTCAAGCTTTTCTTCCACGAAGAAACCAATGAAGCTTGGATGAGCGGCTATAAAGATAAAGTAAAGTTTGACCTGTACGTTAGACCCCAGCGAGATGGAACGTACAAGATGGTTTTTGAAATACCATTTGATAAAAAAGTATGCCTCTTCCTAGAGGAAGAAGGAACGGTAAACCGCATAAAGGACATCTTTTACAACTCCCTCTACTTTCCTAAATTTAAAGATAAGGAAGATATTACAAACGGCGTTCAAAGCTACGCTACAAACTAGGGGGTTAATATGGGAAAAAAACAAGACGAATTGACAAAAGAAAAACAAAAAAACGATAACCAACCTCAAGAAACAGAGCCAACCAAAGAAGAAGAAAGTAAGCTTATAAACCTTTCCAAGGAACTTTTAAAAGTTGATGTTGATAGCATTACAGATGAAGAAGAGGCAAAAAATGTAGCAGAAGACCTCCGCAGGGTGATACGCTACCACGACTGGAGATACTACGTTTTAGCCAATCCAGTAATCTCAGATTACGAATACGACCAGCTTTTTAAAAAGCTGAAAGACCTGGAAAAAAAATTTCCATCAATCATAACCCCCGACTCCCCAACCCAGAGGGTACCAAAAGGTCTTATCAAGGAGTTTCCGAAGGTAAAACATCTGGTACCTATGCTTTCTTTAGACAACTCCTACAATCCAGAAGACCTTAGAGAGTTTGACAGAAAGGTTAAAGAGATAACAGGTTTAAAAGAAGTTGAGTACTCGGTAGAGCCAAAGTTTGACGGGGCGGGGATAGCTCTAGTATATGAAAATGACCTCTTTATTAGAGGTGCCACCCGAGGAGATGGAGAAGAGGGAGACGACATCACTCCAAACCTGAAAGTTATTAAATCAATACCCTTAAAAGCTGAGTTCTCAAAGTACGGAATAAAAACTGCCGAGGTTAGAGGAGAAGTTGTAATAAGAAAAGACGTTTTTAAAGAGATAAACGAAAAAAGACTTGAAGAGGGTCTTCCTCCCCTTGCAAACCCCAGAAATGCAGCGGCAGGCGCCCTGAGACTTCAAGACCCAAACGAGGTAGCAAAGAGAGGTTTAGAGGCGTTTGTATACCAGCTAACATACGCAGTAGACGATAAAGGCAACAACCTCCTAGGTAAAAAGATAAAAAAGCACAGTGATGCAATAAAAATGCTTTACGACCTTGGTTTTAAAGCCCCATACAAAGAGCTAAAGGTCTGTAAAAACATTGATGAAGTTATAGAGTACTGTAAAGAGTGGGAAGAAAAGAGAAGAGACGAGTACCCGTACGAGATAGACGGGATGGTAGTAAAGGTTAATGATATATCCCTTTACGACATTCTGGGAGCTACAAGCCATCACCCAAGATGGGCTATAGCCTACAAATTTAAACCCCGTCAAGCAACAACCAGACTAATAGATGTTGTTTTCCAAGTAGGCAGAACTGGAGCAATAACACCTGTTGGAAAGTTAGAGCCAGTTGAGATTGGAGGGGTAGTGGTCTCGTCTGTCTCATTAATTAACGAAGATTTTATAAGAGAAAAAGATATTCGTATTAGAGATTTAGTTTTAGTAGAAAGGGCAGGAGACGTTATTCCGTATATAGTAAAAGTTATCAAAGAAGCCCGCACAGGAAAAGAAAAACCTATTGTTTTTCCAAAAAACTGTCCTTCCTGTGGTTCACCGGTGTATAAACTTCCGGGAGAGGCTGTTTACAGATGCCTTAATATAAACTGTCCGGCACAAGTAATAGAAAGGATTAAACACTATGCCTCAAAAGATGCAATGGATATAAGGGGTCTAGGAGAGGCAACTATAAGGAAGTTTTATGAGCTTGGTTTTTTAAGAAGACTTCCTGATATATACAGACTGCCGTTTGATAAGATTGAAAAACTTGAAGGATTTGGAAAAAAGTCTGTTGAGAACCTGAAAAAGGCGATAGAAGAGTCAAAAAACAGACCTATTTACCGCCTAATATACGGTTTAAGCATAAGGTACGTTGGGCTGGCAACGGCTAAAACGCTAGCTAAACATATAAAGTGTGTTGAAGACCTGAAAGACTGGACTGTTGAAGACCTGATGAAACTTCCGGATATTGGTCCCGTTGTTGCAGCCAGCATATATGACTTCTTTCATAATGATGAGAATATAAAAACAATCTATGAACTTAAAGAGCTTGGCGTTAAAACATGTGAAGAGAAAAAAGAAGAAGTTAAACATGTTCTAGATGGGCTTACGTTTGTGTTTACAGGAGAGCTTGATTGCTGCAGTAGAAAAGAGGCTCAAGAAATGGTAGAAAAGCTTGGGGGTAAGGCTTCAAGTTCTGTTAGTAAAAAGACAAGTTATGTTGTTGTAGGGAAAAACCCCGGCTCAAAGCTTGAAAAAGCTAAGAAACTCGGGGTTAAAATTATAGGCGAAGAAGAATTCTTAAGACTTGTTAATCAATCTTAGGCAGTTCTCTCTTGGTAGAGCTGCTTTTCTCTTTCAATAAGAACATTTGCAAGAATGTCGTAAGCTTTGTCCCAAGCGTTAATAATCTCTTCAGGTGGGTTTAAAACTTCCTTTATCGCTGTCAAAAGTGCATCCTTTACAAGGGGATAATGCTCTGGTTTTACGTTTGTTTCTACGTGCTTTTGAGCCATTCTTTCTATAGCTTCTTGTAAAGCTTCTAATCGGTCAATATTTGCAGCATAAGAGAAAATCGCATTTGCTAGTCTTTTGTATTGGTCTGGTGGAGCGTTTTTAAAGAGCTCCTTTGTTTCCGGATACTTTGAAAAAAGTATCTCATACATTCTAGTTGTGATTTTTTCCCCGTTTTCCTTAATCAAAGGGGCTGTTGATTTAATGATTTCCTGGGTTTGTTTGTCTAACATAGGT
>JALUFA010000143.1 GCA_027052485.1 Hydrogenothermaceae bacterium | reverse complement strand
ATGCTGGCAAAAGAGGGCTTTTCAGTGATTACCGGTGGAGGCCCCGGTATTATGGAGGCTGCAAACAGAGGTGCCTACGAGGCAGGAGGAAACTCAATCGGCTTAAACATAGCCCTTCCGATAGAACAGATACCAAACAGGTATGCAAAGGTACAACTAAACTTCCACTACTTTTTTTCAAGGAAGGTAATGCTTATCAAGTACGCTACAAGCTACGTTTTGTTTCCCGGAGGCTTTGGAACTTTAGATGAGTTTACAGAGGTCTTGGTTCTCATCCAGACAAAAAAACTAAAACCTTTTCCTATATTCTTGTATGGTAGCGAGTACTGGAATGGTCTTGTTGAATGGATGAAAGACCAACTGGTAAAAGGAAAGTACATAGAAGAAAAAGACCTAAAACTGTTTGAAGTTAGTGATGATTTAGAGTATATATTAAACAGGATTAAAGAGTTTTACAAAAGCTCCTAGCCTTAGATATGCAAAGGTTTGAGGATATAAAACGAGACATTAAAGACCTTCAGTTTATAAATCAAGGCTGGAGAGCAAACGTTTATAAGGGCATTTATAAGGGAAAGCTCCTTGCCTTTAAAGTAGCAAAAAGACCTGAAGTAGTACAGGCAATTCAAAAAGAGGGACAGATATTAAAGCTCGTCAATAAAAAAAACATAGGTAGCAAGCTCTTTTTAGAAGGTGAAGATTTTATAGCTTACGAGTTCATAGAGGGGAAGCATCTTCAAGAGGTACTAACAGAAAAAAATATAAAAGAACTATTATTGCAGCTGTTTTATCAGGCTAGAGACCTTGATTTGCTAGGAATAAGCAAAGAAGAGATGCAACGTCCCTTAAAAAATGCCCTTGTGGATAAAAACGGAAAAGTCTGGTTGATAGATTTTGAAAGGTCAAAGTTTACTAAAAAACCATCAAACATAACCCAGCTTTTACAGTTTGCGACAAATCTAGGTTTCATAGATAGGTCTCAGGCTATACAATTGGGTAAAATATATAAATCAAATATGTCTAAAGAAAACTTTCAAAAAATCATATCTGCAATAATGGAGAGATAAAATGGAAATAGATGTATCTAAGCTCCCAAAAAGCCAAGTTTACAAGTTAATGACAAGCGTTATCGTTCCAAGGCCAATAGCGTGGATTTCAACGATTAGTAAAGATGGGGTGCCAAATGTAGCTCCTTTTAGTTATTTTGCCGGGGTTTCATCAGAACCTCCCCTTCTTATGGTGTCTATAGGTAGCAAAGAAGAAGGTATAAAAAAGGACACGTGGAAGAATATAGAAGAAACTGGAGATTTTGTTGTAAATATGGTTACAAAGGAGCTGTTAGAAAAAATGAACCTAACCTCGGCTCCTTTTGACGAAAATGTAGATGAGTTTGACGTTGCAAAACTTACAAAAAAACCAGCCTCCGTTGTAAAAGCTCCTCTTATAGCCGAATCTCCAGTAAATATAGAGTGTAGAAAGTTTCAAATTTTAGAAATTGGTAGTATGGGTATAATCTTTGGAGAAGTGTTAAAAGTGCACGTTAGAGATGATATTCTCAATGAAAAAGTATACGTTGACACTACAAAACTTGAAATCGTTGGTAGACTAGGAGGAGCAAACTACTGTATAGTTTCTAAAGATAACACTATAGAGCTAAGGAAACCTAAACTGTGAAGCACGCAGATATAAAAGAGCAGTTTAGAGAGTTTATAAGGGAAAAAGGCCTAAAAAACACAGTGCAGAGAGAAGCAATACTAAACGAGGTTCTCCAAACGGGAGGACACTTTGAAATTGAGGACATAGTCTACCAGATGCGTAAGAAAAATATTCCTGTTTCCAGAGCTACCATTTACAGAACTTTAAATCTACTCAAGGATATGGGACTTATAAATGAAGTCATAAAAATTGATAACAAAACAATCTATGAACTCGCCCTAAAACACCACCACGACCATCTAATCTGCAAAAGCTGTAAGAAAATTATTGAGTTTACAGACGAAGAAATAGAAAAACTTCAGGATAAAATCTGCAAAGCCCATAACTTCTTTCCAGAAACCCATCGCCTAGAAATCTATGGATACTGTCAAGAATGTTTCCAAAAGCGCAAAAAAACTTGATAAAACCTTGACTTTAGCCAAACAGATACTATAAATTAGTAGTAGTAAAGCTTATATTGAATATTTAAGGAGGGTTGTTATGACTAAAGCTGAACTCGTAGCAAAGGTAGCAGAACAGGCAGGAACTACAAAGGCTCAGGCAGAAAGATGTGTTAACGCATTTATAGAGGCTCTAGCTGAAGCGTTAGAAAAAGGTGAAAGAGTAGCTCTTCCAGGACTTGGAGTTTTCAATGTAAAAGAAAGAGCAGCTAGAAAGGGAAGAAACCCAAGAACTGGAGAAGAGATTACTATACCTGCTAGAAAAGTTGTTGTATTCCACGCTGCAAAAGCTCTTAAAGAAAGAGTTAACAAATAACATACAAGGGGATTTCTTCTCCCCTTTTTTTCTCAATGAGACTTGATAAATTCCTCTCAAACGCTGGTTTTGGCTCGCGAAAGGAAGTTAAAGAGCTAATCAAACAGCGAAGAGTTCAAATCAATGATACAACCGCAAAAAGCCCTTCTCAAAAGGTAAATCCAGAAACAGACACAGTTTTTGTTGATGAAGAACCAGTAGTTTACAAAGAACATTACTATTACATGCTAAACAAACCTGCTGGATACCTATCTGCTACTGAGGACAAGTACAGACCTACCGTTTTAGATTTTTTTGTCGGTATGCCTGCATTTGAAAAGCTTTTTCCAGTCGGACGCCTAGATATAGACACAGAAGGCCTTCTTATTATTACTACTGACGGTCAGCTAGCCCATAGACTATCCCATCCAAAGTGGAATATAGAAAAAGAGTACTACGCAATTGTGGAAGGTGATGTATCAAACATAGATTTTTCCAAGTTTGAAAAAGAAGGGCTA
>JALUFA010000142.1 GCA_027052485.1 Hydrogenothermaceae bacterium | reverse complement strand
GCCTAGCATGTTAACCGCCTGTTTCATTTTATCTGGCATGAATGGGGCAAGTAACCAGCTAATAGCGTAAAGCCCATCTGCTAAAACGTACAGGGTAGTGTCAAGGTAAGGGTCGTTTGCCTTTTTTAAAGCCCAAGGCTCTGTTTTTACAATGTACTTGTTTAAAAAGTCTATAAACTCCCATATAACCTCAAGAGCTTTGTTATACTCAAGATTCTGAAGGTGTTTATCAACGTTTTCAAGGGTGTATAGGTATATCTCTTTGTACTCTTTTTCGAGGTCAGTGTGTTTTTCTCCACACTCAACGACGCCTTTTTTAAACTTATTTATCATTGATAAACTGCGGGAAAAAAGGTTCCCAAGGTCGTTTGCAAGGTCAAAGTTTATTCTGTTGACAACGGCTTTGTGGGAAAAGTCTCCATCTAAACCAAAGGGTACCTCCCTCATTAAAAAGTACCTAAGCTCATCAACTCCGTACTTTTTTGCAACTTCAAACGGGTCTACCACGTTTCCTAGAGACTTTGACATCTTTTGCCCTTCTACAGTCCACCAGCCATGGGCGAAGACTTTTTTAGGAATTTCTAATCCAGCGCTCATCAAGAACGCAGGCCAGTAAACAGCATGGAATCTTAGGATGTCTTTTCCTACTATATGAACGTCTGCAGGCCAGAACGTTTTAAAAAGTTCACTTTCGGTATTTGGATACCCAACAGCCGTAAGGTAGTTTGTTAATGCGTCAAACCATACATAGATAGTGTGGTTTGGGTCAAACGGAACAGGAATACCCCACTTAACCCTATCCCTCTTCCTTGATACTGACAGGTCTTTTAAGCCTTGCTTAACAAAGGCTATTACCTCGTTTCTTCTGTAGTCGGGTTGGATAAAGTCTGGGTTTTCCTCGTACAGCTTTAAAAGTTTATCTGTGTACTTTGAGAGTCTAAAAAAGTAGCTTTCTTCAACGATTTTCTCACATTTTTTCTGGTGGATGGGGCATTTATAGTCGTTGTCCTTTATATCTGTTTCCGTTTTAAACTCCTCACAGCCTACACAGTACCAGCCTTCGTATGTTCCAAGGTATATGTCTCCGTTCTCATAACACTTTTGGAATATGTGCTGAACTGCCTTTATGTGGTCTTCATCTGTAGTTCTTATAAACCTGTCGTAAGATATGTTAAGTAGCTCCCAAAGCTCTTTAAACTTTTTGTGGGTCTGGTCTGCGAGCTCTTTTGGAGTAATACCTTTTTCTTCTGCAGTCTTTTGGATTTTTAAACCGTGTTCATCTGTACCTGTTAAGAAAAATGTTTTGTTGCCTTTTTGGCGGTTATACCGTGCTAACAAGTCTGCTGCTACAGTAGTATAAGCATGCCCTAAGTGGGGTACGTCATTAACGTAGTAAATTGGAGTTGTAACGTAAAACTTGTTTGACATCTTTTCTCCACTTTTGTTGGTTTATATCAATTATTTTAGCAATAAGTGATAAAGGTTGTTGTAAACCACAAAGGTGGCACTGGCAAATATTAAACCATCTATCCTATCTAGGATGCCTCCATGTCCCGGTATAAGATTTGAGCTGTCTTTTACTCCAACATGTCTTTTTATAAAGCTCTCAAACAAATCTCCAATCTGCATAAGTATGGCGACGAGAAAAATTGCTGGTAAGAAAGTTTTAAAACCAAGCCAATAGGCTACTACTCCTCCTGCCAATACCGATGCTAAAAAGCTTCCAATAGCACCTTCCCACGTTTTATTGGGTGATATTTTTGGGGATAGTTTGTGTTTTCCTATTGCTTTTCCAACAAGATAGGCTGCAGTATCTCCAGTCCACACAGTTGCAAAAAGTACAAAGAGTAGGTTCTTATCTATGTCAATCAAAAGCCCTAAGGATGACACGAAAAATACTGTGTAAACCAGTCCAAAAGTGGTTAGGGTCAAAATATCTAAATTCCATTTTTTAGCGGCAAGATAAAAACTGTATAAAAAAATCAAAAATACGGCTAAAAGCCAAAGATGATTTAAAACTAAAAGAGAAAAAACAAATCCTAAAAAACCTCCTAGAACTGGGCTTAGATTTACTCCCTTTTTAGAGAGCAGATTGAGAGCTTCCCAAGATGCCAGTCCTGTAATTGCTGCAACAAAAACTTTTAGTATCTGAGGTGGCAGATAGATGATGCCAAGGATTACAACACTTCCAAGTACAGATGCAGAGATAAGCCTTTTAGCAAGATTACCCATTAAATCTTCCCAAATCTTCTCTCTCTGTACTGGTAATCCAGTAATGCTTTTGTGAACTCTCTTTCATTAAAGTCGGGCCATAGAACCTCTGTAAAGTAAAGTTCACTGTACGCTATCTGCCAAAGCATAAAGTTGGATATACGTATCTCTCCACTTGTTCTTATGAGAAGGTCAACGTCTGGCAAATCTGGGAGGTATAAAAGATTTCTAAAATCTTCCTCAGAGTTTATATTTCTTCCCTCTAAAACAGCTTTTTTTACTGCATCGATTATCTCAGCTTTGCCACTGTAGTTTAGGGCAACGATTAAGTCCATATCCTTTCCTGAGGAGGTTTCCTCTTCTCCCTTTTTTACACTTTCCTTGATGTAGTCTGGAAGCTCTTCAATCCTTCCCATAAACCTAAGCCTTACGCCTAGCTCTTTTAATTCATCAATTTTACTGTTTATGTAATCAACCAGCAGCCCAAATATGGCATTGACTTCGTCTTTTGGTCTGCCCCAGTTTTCCGTTGAAAATGCAAAGAGGGATAAATGTTTTATACCTACATTTCTTGCAAATCTAATCGTTTTTTCTACGGTTTTTGCCCCTTCTCTATGCCCGAAAACCCGTGGTAGGCCTCTGAGCTTAGCCCACCTACCATTACCATCCATAATGATGGCAACGTGCTTTGGCAGTTTAGACTTATCAAGGTTTTTAATCATTTAAACTCTCAAGCTTTTTCTCTGCCAGTATAGCCTCTTCTCTGTCTGGGAATTTTTC
>JALUFA010000141.1 GCA_027052485.1 Hydrogenothermaceae bacterium | reverse complement strand
ATTTTCTTTTGAACCTATGACATCTGTTATGTAAGATATTTTTTCTCCCTTTTGGATATACGTGTACTCTTCTCTTAAAAACTCCCATGTGTACTCTTTATCTCCTATTTTGAAAGTTTTTCCTCTATTTTTTTCATCCTGTAAAAATCTCTTAAACTCTCCTATCTGTCTTCCTTTTAAGGGAAGCTGCTCCACTTTTTCTTTTTTTAGCAATAGTTTATCTTTCATCTTAAATGCATAGCCTAGAACAGGAATTTTGTGGTCTAAAACGGCAAACTGTACCTGATAGTTATCATTTTCATATATCACGTTGTTTTTAGCTTTTTCCCTTTTTATAAACTCTTTTTTGAACTTTTTTTTGATATCAAACTGATAGTGGTAAAAGTAGCCATCTTTGTACTGCTTTACTTTAAAGATGATTTGAGGCTCGCTATCAACCAAGTTCCACGTGTACCCCTGTAGCTTATGGTACACGTTCTCTGCAAGGGGATATATTCCAAACATCTCTACAATCTGTTCTTTGCCAAGTTTAAGTCTCAATAGGTAGTCAAAACCGATAAAGTGGTCCATATGGGTGTGGGTTATAAAGATTTTTGAGATTTTTTTTATTGTAGGTCGGTCTATCTTGTAGATGTTTCCTACATCAAAAAGTATGTAATCCCCCAGCTGGGGGACTTCCAGTAGCATTCCGGGGTCTTCATACTTCTCGTTGACTAAACGGTGCTTCAATCTGCTTGACAATCTAATCCTCCTGCCAAGCGTTTCCGTCTCTTGGTTTCATTAACCACATCTGATATAGGGATATAAGTATCATTATTGCCGAGGCTGTGAAGTACCCAAAACCTCCAATTATTACAAGGTATGCAAACTCTGGGATGTACTTTGTGAGCCACCATCCGGCAATATCAATGAGCTGGAAGGCAAACGGTGTAAAAATGAGAATGGATTTTATTATCTTGTTTATTCCAATGGCAAAGGAAAACACAAAACCCAGTAGCATAAAGATAAAGGCCATTCCAAAAAGGTGGATGTGGGAGAGTCTCGTCAACTGCTGGATAGATGCGCCGGTATCAACCTTTGCGTACTCTTTTAGGACTTCTTTTTTTGTAAGGTCTGGTATTGATGGAATTACACCATGGCACTTGGCACAGTTTTTCTGGATTATAGGTTTTACCATCTTCTCATACATATCATCTGGGGCACCTTTTCTGACCCACTCAATAAGGATAGCCCTCTCCTGAGGAGATGCGTACTGCTTCATGGGTCCGTTTAACGCCTTTTCAAGCTTTGAACCTTCCCTGTTTCCGTAATAACTGTAAATGATATCCTTTACTGAAACTCCAAACTTTCCGTCAGCCATACCGTGGGTTAGTAGAATCTGAAGCCCTGCAATAATGAGTCCTATTCCTATAACGATTAAGTACCCTGTAAACAGTACCTTTACAGGTAAGCCTAGCCGAGTAAGATTTAACCATTTGATATCTGGTTCTTTTGCCAATCTCAAACCTCCTTTAGTTTATGTTCTGTAGGTCTACTTTAAAGTTTAGTATCTGTAATATTACTGGCTTTGTTATCTTATCCTGATTTTTTAAATCGGCAAGGGTTTGGGCTGCTTTTAGCATTTTGTAGTAAGTCCTAGCTGTTATTCCCATTGTGGAAATGTACTTTTTGAAAAGAGTTTCTGCATCACTTTCAAGCTTTACAAATCTATCAACCATTTTTGGAGTCATCTGAGAGTTAAATTTAATGTTTGTTTCTTCAAATCTACGGTTTTGTATCTCTACAGCCTTTATGACCCTTTCTCTAATTTGTTTTGAGCTTTCTTCTATTCCTTTTTTTGAAAGTTCTTCAATGCTAGGCCGCTGGATTTGAACTACCATATCTATCCTATCCAGTAAAGGTCCTGAGATTTTACTTAGGTACTTTTTCACTGAAGATGGGGAGCAGGTACACTCCTTTTCTCTGTCTAACCTGTATCCGCAGGGACAGGGATTGGCAGCGGTAAGTAGCTGAAAGTTTGCTGGAAACTCAAAACTGCCGGAAGCTCTGGAAATAACAACTTTTTTATCTTCTAAAGGCTGCCTTAATGCTTCTAGCGTTGTTCTTTTAAACTCCGGTAGCTCGTCCATAAATAAAACTCCATTATGGGAAAGACTGATTATCCCTGGTTTAGGGATTGTTCCACCTCCTACCAGAGCAACATCAGATATAGAGTGGTGGCAGCTGTTAAAGGGACGGCAGGTTATTATTGGTTTTGTTAGTTTCCCCGCTACACTGTAGACTGTACTTGTTTCTAACGCTTCTTCAAAAGTTATCGGAGGCATTATGCTTGGAAATCTACTTGCGAGCATGCTCTTACCACTTCCGGGAGAGCCTATCATTAAAGCGTTGTGAAACCCCGCTGCCGCTATTTCTAAGGCTAACTTTGCCAGTTTTTGACCTTTTACATCTGAAAAATCTAGATGCTTAAAACAGTTTTCTGGATTTTCGAACAATAATTTAGTATTTACCCTAACTGGCCTTTTTACTAGTTTCCCCTCTAAAAAGTTTAAAACTTCATTAAGATGGTTAAAGCCGTAAACGTTTAACCCTTCTACAATAGCGGCCTCTTCCTGATTTTCCTCTGGAAGAATAAGAGTATTTATTCCTAGCTTTTTCAATGAAACTGTTATAGGTAAAACACCAGAAACTTTTCTAATCCTCCCGTCTAGTGATAGCTCTCCTATAAAAGCTGTTTTTGAAAGGTTTTGGGTTATTACGTTTGATGCTTTAAGGATGCCTATTGCTATTGGTAGGTCGTATAAGGTTCCTTGCTTTGGAATGTTGGCAGGAGCCAGGTTTACTATGATTTTTTTTAACGGAAAAGATACATCTGGCAAACTTTCTATTGCTGACTTTACCCGTTCTCTACTCTCCTTCACTGCCGTATCTGGCAGCCCAACTATAGTAAACTGGGGTATACCTCTTGAAATTTTTGTTTCTACCTCTATTGGTAC
>JALUFA010000140.1 GCA_027052485.1 Hydrogenothermaceae bacterium | reverse complement strand
AACAAGAGCAAGTAGAAAAAGAAAAATCTGAAACAAAACAGGAACAAGAGCAGGAACAAAAAGAAGAAAAACAAGAGGAAAACGTAGAGCAGCTAAAAGCCCGTATCAAAGAGCTTGAAGAAAAACTCAAAAAAACAGAAGAACAGGCAAAAAAACTAAGTGCCCTATACCAATCGCTACAACAGGACTTTGATAGGTTTAGAGTAAGAACCCAGAAAGAAAAAGAGGAAGCAAAAGACGAAGGTTTGCTGAAAATCGCAAAAGGTCTCCTTGAGATTGTAGACAACTTTGAGAAGGCTTTAGAAAGTGCCAAAGTTTCAAATGATGTATCAGCGCTATCTCAAGGAATACAGATGATACACTACCAGCTTGTTAGGTTCTTACAGGAACACGGTATAGAAGAGATTAACGCAGAGGGAGAATTTAATCCAAACGAACACGAGGTTTTAGACACCTGTGTTTCTGAAGAACACGAAGTTAATCAGATAGTAAAGGTTCTCCAGAAAGGATACAAGTACAAAGGAAAGGTAATAAGACCTGCAAAGGTTGTAGTTGCAATTGAAAAACCAAAAGAAGAGTAGATGGACTACTACCGCATCCTAGGTGTACCGAAAAACGCAACTCAAGAACAGATAAAACAGGCCTTCAGGGAAAAGGCAAAAAAGTACCACCCAGACGTCAACCCTGAAGGCGGCCAGATTTTCAAAAAGATTTTAGAAGCTTATGAGACCCTATCAGACCCAAAAAAGAGAAAAGCCTACGACAGCCAGAATAAAACATACTCAACGCTGAAAGAAATTTTTAAAGAAAAACCCTCAGACATAAAACTGGACGTCTACATAACCCTAGAGGAAGCATACAACGGAACTGAGAGATGGCTTTCTTATGACAGGAAAGTTGTGTGTTCCACCTGTGAAGGTGAAGGTCTGTACGACAACTCCCAGTTTATCCCATGCAAAAAGTGCAAAGGTAGTGGTCTAGTAGAAATATTAGGAATAAAAACCATCTGCTTTGAGTGCAAAGGCAAAGGTGAAAAGCTGATAAACCCGTGCCCCCAGTGCGAAGGAAAAGGCACAGTAGAAAAGACGGAAAACTTAAAAATAACCATACCATCTGGAACAAAAGAAAAAGTCTTTGTATACAAAGGATTAGGCAATGAAACTTCCTTTGGGGACAGCGGAGACTTACTAGTTAAGATACACCTAAAGAATCATCCCTTCTACACCCTAAAAGGATTAGACCTTATATGTAAACTTTCTCTAACAAAAGAAATTATAGAGAGAGGATACATTACTGTTTATAACCTAAAAGGGGAAAAACTAAAAGTGAAGCTTCCCCCAGACATTCAGGAAGGATACATTCTTAGGGTAAAAGGAGAAGGTTTTAAAACTTCAGATGGAAAGATTGGAGATATCTTAATAAAGATAAACTGATTTATGATAACACAAACTTTCTTTTCGGCAAAAATTTTTTCACCTTTAAATTAGAAAATTTTAGATGTATTATTAAGAAAAACTCAAAACGAGGGGTGATTTTTCCATTGGATATATGGGGTAAGTTGGTATCTTACGTAGCCCCAAAGCTAGATAAAGACACCCTTAAACTGCTAAGGGATTTAAAAAACCTCGGCGTAAAAAATGGAGTACTGCACCTGTACGCTCCTGATGTGGTACACAAGGACTGGTTTGAGGTTAACTTTTTGGATGAGTTTCAAACGTTAGCTTCAAAGCTAGCAGGACAAAAAATCGCTATAAAGATACTCTCAAAAGAGCAGAAAGAACTAGCAAAAGAACAGCAAAAGCTAAAGGAAGAACTCCCAAAGGAAAAAAGAGAGATACCCCTCAACCTTAACCCAAAGTATACATTTAGCAACCTTATTATTGGAAACTGTAATAAAATTGCGTACAGAGCTTGCGTTGCCGTTGCCGAAAACCCGGGAAAAATCTATAATCCGATATTCATCTATGGTGGTGTTGGTCTTGGAAAAACCCACCTACTGCACGCAACAGCCCATTATCTACTGTCAAAAAATCCAGATGCAAAGGTGATATACACAACAGCAGATGCCTTTATGTCTGAGCTTATATCTTATATGCAAAAAGGTTCAATATTAGAGTTTAGAAGAAAGTACAACAATCTAGACTTGCTTCTCATCGATGACGTCCAGTTTCTCGTTGGAAAAGAAAGAACCCAGATAGAGTTCTACTACATCTTTAATGCCCTACATCTGGTTGGTAAGCAAGTTATTCTGTCTTCTGATACACCACCTTCAAAACTAAATGGCATTCAAGAACGACTTCTCAGCAGGTTTTCTAGTGGTTTAGTTGTTGAGATAAAAGAGCCTGATACGGAAACAAAGATAAGAATAATAAACAAAAAAGCTAAGGAGTTAGGGCTTCAGCTACCCCACGATGTTGTACTATTTATAGCCAAAACTGTAAAAACAAATATAAGAGAGCTTGAGGGGTCTCTAACAAAGCTGAAAGCTTACAGCGAAATAATGGAAAGACCCATCACCCTTGAACTTACAAGGGAAGTGCTAAAAGATATACTTGCAGTTAAAGAAATAGAGGACTTATCTATAGAAAAAATCCAGCGGGAAGTAGCAAATTACTTTGCCGTGAATATTAATGAAATACTTGGCAACTCCCGTAAGAAAAAAGTAGTAGAAGCAAGACAAATAGCCATGTATCTTTCGCGGTACTTAACGGATAAGTCTTTAACTGAAATCTCAAAGAGCTTTAAGAAAAAAGACCATACAACTGTAATAAACGCGATAGAAAAGGTAAAAAAACAGATGGAAAAGGATAGAAAGTTTAAGCTTACAGTTGAGTTTTTAAGGGATAAGCTATTAACGGGATGATTGAGGGCTTTTAAATTATTTTAAGGCTACTTGGAAAAAGAATAAGTTAAATTAATAATGGTTGCTGCTAAACTTTGCATTTTAAATAAAAAATATATTTCTGCGTAAGTTGGCTTTCTGCAAAGGTTGGCAAGCATATAATAGAAAATATAA
>JALUFA010000139.1 GCA_027052485.1 Hydrogenothermaceae bacterium | reverse complement strand
GGCTAATCTATAGGCTTTTTCTAGTTCTCCTTTGAAAAACAGCAACAAAGCAAGTCTATAAAGGGCTTCATTACAACCTTTTTCTATAGCTTCTTTGTATATAGATAAAGCTTTTTCTACATTGAGCTCATTTTCATAGATTTTCCCCAGCTCTATATAAGCAAAACAATAACCCCTATTTTTTAAATTTTCTAATAGTCTTACAGCTTTTTTCGTTTCACCTACACTTATGTAATATCGAGCAAGCTCTCTGATAGAAGGTATGTATCCTAGATTTGCGCTTTTTTTCAGCCAGTAAAGGTATCTATCTGTATCACCATTATCTTTATATATAAGAGCCAATTCGTACATAGCTCGGGGATTTCCTTTATTCGCATAATATAGAAGAGCGGCAAGAGCTAAATCTGGTTTCGTTTGAAACAAAAATTTAGCAAGCATGATTTCTGCAGTTTCCGAGCCTAACCCGCAAGCCTTTTCTAAGTACTTAGCAGCTGTATCTTTATCATACGTAAGATACTGTTTTGCCTTAAAGTAGTAGTATGTAGAAGGAGACACATTTCTTAAACTTTCTATATTTACCATATTAGGCAAGTTTTCTTTTTTCTTTACTGCAAGTCCACAAAAACCTGACTGATATTTTTTTATTAAATCAGATTTTGCCTCTAAAACACCCAACTGAGTGAATCTTTTTATAACTTTATAATCGCCGCACGGATTTTTACCTAAAATACATTTTATTCTTAAAGCTCTATACTGAGCCCTTGGGTTATCCTTTAAAATCTCATAGTATTTTAGTGCTTTCTTCAAAAGCCTAACTTTTTGTACTTCTTTTTTTAGTTTTCTTTCTATAAATTCTTCAGGAGTTTTGGCTGAAGTAATCAGACAAAGATTATCTTTATAAGATTTAGCTTTTTCCTCGTAGTATTTTCCCAGCTCAAAGGCGGCTTCTTTCACACCTTTTGATAAAAGTTCTTTAGCCAGCTTAACCGCTTGCCGTTCCTTACCCAATCTAAATAAAAGTTTCACTAGATAGATAGCGTACTCTGTATTGTGTTTATAGGCTTCTTCATATACCTTTAGAGCCTGTTTATATAGCCCTTTACTTTCATAATATCTGCCTAAAATAAGCAAAAATTTAGGGTCTTTTTTTGCAAGTTTTTGTAAAAGAGGTATATCTTTCTCTGAGAGTTGATTAAGTTTATATTTTGCCAAAATGTATTTTTCTAGTTCTTTCTCTGCTAAGTTTGCTTTTTTTATCCACAGAAGAGATGTTTTGTAGTCTCCTTCATTATATAAAAAGCGAACTATATCCTCTGAAAGTTCAGGTTTAAGTCTAAAAGCTTTTTCAAAGTACTTTTGAGCTTCTTTAACTTTGCCTTGCTTATACAGAATTTTCCCTAAAAAAAGATATCCTTCTGGGATGTTGTGATTTGCTAACGTTTTTGCTCCTTTATAAACCTCTTGATATTTACCCTGCATATATAAAATTTTTAACTTGTTAATATCGGCAATTTCTATCTTCGAGCACCCTATAAAAAAGACGGTAAGTAAAAGTAAAATTAATCTTCTCATTCTACCAGTACCTTTTTATCCTTAGGATAAAACCGTAAGCGTCATTCGTATATCCATAAGCTTTTCCTGGTAAGAAATAACTAATAGTAAAAAGATACAACCAGTAGTCATTTTTCTTATGAAACAAGCTTCCATCTATTGTTAAATCAAACTCTGTTCCCAAATCTACAGATCTATTTTTTGTACTGACAAAGTACCTTGAAAATGGAACAGAGTACCTACTTGAAACTCGTAAATATTTAATAATGTTTGCCTCAAGCCAGATATTATCTTTGACGTTGTACCCACCAAACAGACTAAAAATAGCAATATTTCTTAAGTCTGGGTTGGTAAGCTCTCCGTAGTATCTTATCCTATTGCTACCAAAAAGTCTTTCCTTTGAGTTAGAGATTCGCGGAAGTCTAAAATCATGCTTGGTTGATTTTGAACCGCTACCGAAGGCAAACCTTCCTCCTATTCCTGTTTTTATAGTTAATAATTTTTTTGCTCCAACCTCAAAACCAAAACTAGAAACATTTTGATTTTTGTAAGAGATAATTTCCCTATCAGCAGAGCAACCTAATCCTTTAACTGAAACCGTGCTATCTCTTCCCCAGCTATAGGAAAAGTCAAGCCAGTAGTTTAATGTTTTATTTTCTCCATTTAAACGGATTCCCAACCAGTTCCTATCTGTCTTTGGTAAAGTACTCTTCCAAACCGATACAGTTTCTCCAATATCTTTACCATTATTATTTCTATACTCTTTGACAAAAAAGAGTGAAAGAAACTGTTTGTACCTGTACTGATAAGTCAATCTGTCAATAAAGTACCAATAATTTATAATTCCATTTCTCTCTTCATTATTATCTACCCTAGAGTCATTAAGCCTTGTTCCAAAGAAAAAAAGGTTCTGTAGTAAAGTTGTACCGAAGTCTGCCTTTAAGCCATCTAGAGTATTAAAAAAGTAAAAACTTCTACTTTCTTTAACAGGAACTCTTCCAAAAGAAAACTGCCAGTAGGCATCTTTTAGATATTGAAGGTAAAGAGTTTGAATTGAAAACCACACTTTTTCTCTATGGGTATGTTTAAAATTTTGATAACCAAGTCCTATCCTAAAATTTCCACGTAAAGAGAGTTTGTCGGAAAGAGGATATAAAAACCTATAACCCAGTTTATTGATAATCTCTTTTCCTTTGTGTCTGCAGCCATTTTCTTCTTTTTGACCTTTTATATAGAAGGCATCTAGGAAATCATACCACTGACCTATTACATTTATGGATTTCTTTTGATACGAAGGTTCTTTATTTTTCTCTGGTTTAGGAATATAGCTAATGTTTTCTTCATCTTCTTGAGATAATTTTGAATAGACAGACAGGTACAAAGCCTCCAAAGAGGATATATCAATCTTTTTTTTAGGTTTTTCTTTTAACTCTCTCTCAGGGATAACAGGGCAAAAGTTTCCAGAAACCTTCAAT
>JALUFA010000138.1 GCA_027052485.1 Hydrogenothermaceae bacterium | reverse complement strand
AAACATCAGAGACCCACACTCCAAAATGATGAAAGAGATTTTCAATGTGGCAAAACAGGCAGGCTATCCTGATAACAGCTGTATTGTGTGCCACGGAGGAAACCCAAAGGCTTTAACAAAAGAAGAAGCCCATAAGGGAACGGTTGAGGCTTTCATAAAGGGTATAAAAACCGAGCATGGCATAGTGAAAGGGCCTCAAAACTTCTACCCAGACCCAGGAAGTCCTTGGATAAACAAGTACACCTGTGGAATGTGCCACCAAGAACAGGTTAGAAACCAGTACACTTCTTTAATGTTTACAGAAGCGGGAAAGATACAGGGAGTATTTTGGGGATTTGGAGGTCTTGAAGGATACCAGCACAAGTACGGAAACTACAATGTGTCAGCTGTAGACATTCATAAAGCCCAAGGAACAGAAGTTTACAAAAAGTATGTTGAGGCTCTCCGTAAAGCTGAACCTCAGGTTTTCCCTAAGAAGATGATACAGGTACCAAAAGCTCCAACTCCTGAAGGGGTTGAAAAAAATCCACAATTAGCTGCGTACACCCTTGTAAGGGTTGAGTGTTTAAGATGCCACACAGGGGTAAAGGGTAGAAAGAAACGTGGTGATTACAGAGGAATGGGATGTTCGGCTTGCCACATACCTTACTCTAACGAGGGATTTTACGAAGGTAAAGACCCAACAATTCCTAAAAATGAGAGAGGACACTTGTTAGTCCATGAGATACAGGCTACCAGAGATGCAAAAGTCCACGTACACGGACTAACTTACTCTGGGGTACCTGTTGAAACATGTACTACCTGCCACAACAGAGGAAAAAGAATAGGAGTCTCTTACCAAGGTTTAATGGAAACAGCTTACTTTTCTCCATTTACCGAGGATGGTTCACCTCAGCCTAAGCTTCACACCAAGTACTACCTTCATTTAAAAGCTGATGTTCATATGAGAAAAGGGATGCTTTGTCAGGACTGCCATACCTCAAACGACGTTCACGGAGACGGCTTACTCGCAGGTACAAACCTAGGAAGTGTTGAGATAGAGTGTGAGGACTGCCATGGAACACCAGACAAGTATCCATGGGAGCTTCCTATTGGCTATGGTGATGAGATTGCAGGAAAAGCCCCTATGAAGGGCAAACCTAGGGGAGTTGCAAAAAAACTCCTTGACTACATGAAAAAAGGAACAGTATATCCTGCGGAGGATGGATATCTCCTTACAGCTAGAGGAAATCCTTTCGGAAACGTTGTAAGGAGAGGAAATAAAGTTATCGTTCACACAGCCTCAGGAAAAGACTTAGAGCTAGAGCCTTTAAAACTTTTAGTACAGGAAGGAAAGCTTGATAAAGAAGCTATGGTTGCCATGGTACACGTGAAAGCCCATATCAACAAGATGGAGTGTTATTCTTGCCACGCAACATGGGCTCCCCAATGTTATGGTTGCCATATAAAAGTTGATTACTCTAAAGGTATTAAGCATCCTGACTGGATAGCTATGGGAAACGCCCACGACGAGCATGGTTTAACCCCTGATGCGAAGGGAGAAGAGAAAAAGTACCTTATTGAAGGAAATGTAGTAGAAACTAGAAGCTATCTAAGATGGGAAGACCCTCCACTTGTTGTAAACGGAGAACACAGAATATCTACTGCAATGCCCGGATGTCAGACAACCATAACAGTTATAGGAAAAGATGGAAAGCCACTTCTTTTAAACCATATATTCAAGATACCTAACGTTGAAGGAGCAGGAAAAGAAGGACAGCTTGCTATAGATATAGCTCCGGTACAACCCCATACAATCCAAAAAGAGGCTAGAAAGTGTGAAAGCTGCCACACTAATCCAAAAACAATGGGATTTGGTATTGATGAAGGAAATGACTACGCAGACCCTTCCAAGCCTTACGTTGTAGACCTATCAACGGCTGATGGAAAAATCATTCCGAAAATTTTCAGAACACAGATAAACGCAATACCAAACCTCAAGTACGACTGGTCTAAGTTCTTAACAGAGTCAGGAAAACAGCTACAAACAGTGGGACACCACTTTTCAGGTTCAAGACCTTTAAATAAACAGGAGCTTGCAAAACTTGATAGAAGAGGAGTTTGTCTTTCCTGCCACCAAGAGATACCAAACCAAGATTTAGCAGTTAGCCTGCTTACCCATATAAAAGAGGTTTCAGGTATCCAGATAGACAAAAAGACCCACGAAAGCATACTACATAAGCTCTTACTGATTGGAGCATGGGGTCAGGTGTTAGGAGGAATTGGCTTATTTATCTTTATCGGAGGAGTGTTTGTATGGTGGAAAAGAAAAAAATCTTAATGGGAGTATTTGTCTCCCTTATTTTTTCCTTTTTCTCTTATGGTGGAGAAATTCGCCCGTTTTACCCTTTACATAAACAAAAAGAAGAAAAGATTAGAAAAGCCCTTTTTTTGAAGCAATACATCTACGATTTAAAAGGGTTGAATAGTATTCTAAAAAAGCTTTACTATAATGAAGATTTTAAATTTGCTACTAAATCAGCTGAGATGTTAGTAAAAAACCTTCGTTCTCCCTATACCGTAGAGTATATAGAGCATCTTCTAACTGTGCTAAACGGTAAAGATGGGAACAGTGGTTATATTAATTACATAGATTATATTTATCAAAACCTTTTTTTTATGTATATATACGATATACCTGCAGATAAGCTCCTGACGAGGAACTTTGATTTTATTGAAAGTAAAATAGACAGAGATTTACAACGCTTAGCTGTAAACTTAAAAAATGAAGATAATATTAGGCCTGAATTAAAATCAATATTCCAGAATTTGATGATAGCCTTAAATGAAATTAAGGAAGAAACAGAAGAGTTAAAAAAGCAACACATGATTAAACCATTTAATAGATATATAGATAATAAATTTAATCTGCCTGAGAATTGGGCTCAATATGGTTCTACTTTAGATGAGATTATTGACTTTATACTAAACGGAGATAAGAAAAATAAAATTCAAGGCATTTTGTTTTACTACTATAAAGTATATAGG
>JALUFA010000137.1 GCA_027052485.1 Hydrogenothermaceae bacterium | reverse complement strand
TTTCTCTCTGTCTTGGAGGTTATACCAGCGTACCCCTTGGTCTTTCATCATTTTTAACAAAAACTCCACTTTTTATACACGAGCAAAACTCAGTACCGTCTTACTCAAATCTCATACTTTCAAAATTTTCAAAAAAGCAGTTTATAACCTTTGATTTTTCAAAAAAGTACTTCAAAAGACCTGTTTTGACCGGATTACCGCTCAGAAAATCACTAAAAAACAGATTAAGACTTTCCAGAAAAGAGGCAAGAAACTTACTGAACCTCCCAAGAGACAAAAAGGCTGTTCTTATCTTTGGGGGAAGTCAAGGGGCTAAAAGTTTAGGAGAAGCAGCTTTAAAACTGGCAGAACTTTTTAAGGACTACACCTTTATTCTCATCACAGGAAAACACTTTAAAGCAACAACCAAAGATAACCTCATCGTTTTTGAGTACTTTGACGATATGGGGCTGTTATACAAAGCTGCAGATTTGGTTATAAGTAGAGCTGGAGCCTCCTCTATCAATGAAATTTTAGCCTTTGGAAAAAATGCGATATTTGTTCCGTTTCCCTATGCCGCATCAAACCACCAGTACTATAACGTTAAATGGCTAGAAGATAAAGGACTGGCAACAGTTCTTTTAGAGTCTCAGCTGGAAAAACTACCCCAGATTTTAAAAGAAAAGCTTAAAAATCCTACTCCTGAGGAAAAAATCGCAGCTTTTGCTATACTTAATGTAGAAGAAAAAATGTATAAAGAAATCTTAGATGAATTACATCACTGATGTAGACCTTAAAAACTTTTCAACCCTTCGGATAGGCGGAAGGGCAAAAAAAGTATTCTTTCCAAAAGATGAAAAAGAAGTTCTTGAGGTTCTAAAAAAAGCCAAAGATGAAGATAGGAAGATAATACCCCTAGGTAAAGGTTCAAATATCATCTTCAAAGACGGCATCTTAGAAGATGTTTTTGTATCAACAAAACTGTTAAAAAAACTGGAAATCACAAAAAAAGGTGATGAGTTTCTCATCTATGCAGAGGCTGGTGTAAGTTTTAAACAGATTGTAGAGCTTGTAAAAAAGTTAAATCTTGAAGGGTTTGAAAATCTCTCTGGAATTCCTGCATCTGTAGGCGGTGCAATAACAATGAACGCTGGAGCCTTTGGCAGTGAGATTTTTGATATTGTTGAAGAGGTAAGATTTATAGATGAAAACATTCAAATAAAAACATTAAAAAAAGAAGAGATTTCATATTCTTACAGAAAAACCCAGTTTCAACAAAAGGGTTTTGTTTTGGCTGCAAAGTTAAGGTTAAAAAAGTCTGATAAAGATGTTAAAGCTCTTATAAAGGAGCACCTTTTAAGACGAAATAAAGCTCAACCTTTAGACCTTCCAACAACAGGTTCAACGTACAAAAATCCACCAAATAACTATGCAGGAAAACTTTTAGAGCTAGCAGGATTTAAAGGAAAAAAAATAGGAGATGTGGGATTTTCCTCAAGACATGCAAACTTTCTCGTAAACTATGGAAATGGAAGCTTTAAGGATTTAAAGAACCTTTTAGAAAACGCCGAAGATTGTGTATATCGGCAGTTTGGAATAAAACTTGAGAGGGAAGTGGTAATCGTTGAGTAAAAACATTAAAAAAGTAGCAGTTTTATACGGAGGAAGTTCAAAAGAAAGGGAAGTTTCTATAAAATCTGGAAAAGCTGTAGAGGAAGCTTTAAAGCGTTTAGGCTACACTGTAGATGCCTTTGACCCTATAAATAAAAACAGTTTTTTGGAAGATTTTCGGGCATTTAATCCGGATAAAGTTTTTATAGCTCTTCACGGGAAAGGTGGAGAAGACGGACAAATTCAGTCAATACTAGATTACTACGATGTGCCCTATACAGGATGTGATGCTACAACAAGTGCAATCTGTTTTAACAAACGTTTTACAAAGAACATACTTAAAGCTAACAATATACCAACCCCTGAAGATCTAAACATAAAAGAAGAAGTTGAGTTCCCACTGGTTGTAAAACCTGCAGATGAAGGCTCCTCCATAGGCGTTCATATTGTTAAAGATGAAAAACAACTAGAAGAAGCTTTAGAAAATCTAAGAGAATACAACGACATTCTTATAGAGAGATTTATCCCTGGTAGAGAGCTTACAGTGGGAATTTTAAATGGAGAGGTTTTACCTATTGTAGAAATAAAGGTTCAGGATGGATTTTACGATTATAAAAACAAGTACATTTCAGAAAGAACCCAGTACCTCTGTCCTGCTCCTTTAAACTTTGTTATAACAGAAAGGATAAAAAAGCTGGCAAAAAAGGCCTATGACACCCTAAAATGTAAGGGGGCTGTTAGAATAGACTTTATCCTGTCTGAAGATAATCAACCTTACATTCTAGAGATAAACACGATACCGGGGATGACAGACCACAGTCTATTACCTAAAGCTGCAAAAGTGGCAGGATATAGTTTTGATGAGCTTGTTGACAAGATTTTAAAAGGGGATTGAAGTGAAAAAACAGTTCAAATATATGCTTATAATAGCATGGCTCGGCGCCTGTGGATTTTTAGGGCTATACCTTCCAAAACTCCCATTTGTTAGAGAGCTAATAGATATTGATGTTGTAAAAATCTACGGAACGAAAAAGATAAATCCTCAAGAAGTCTACAAACTTTTTTCAAACCAAAACTGGTTCTTTCTAGATGAAAACAGAATAAAAAAAACTCTAAAAGAAACATATCCTTTTATTAAAGGAGTAGAAATCCAACGACTCTTTACAGGTGAAGTAAGAGTTGTCATAACTGAGAGAAAACCCTTTGCAGTTGTAAAACAGGGCAAAAGGAAGTACATCCTTGATTCAGATGGAATTGTTGTAAGGTTTTACAAAACTGATGAAAAGCTACCTTACATTTTATATAAAGATAAAGACATTGACCCAAAAACTTTGTTGGCAGTACTAACCTTAAACAGATACCTCTCTAAAGAGTTTCCTTTAAAAAGATATATAGTAAAAAACGGAAGGATATACTTTGTTTCTAAAGGTGATAAAATATTAGTATTTGATTCTCTTAAATT
>JALUFA010000136.1 GCA_027052485.1 Hydrogenothermaceae bacterium | reverse complement strand
TTTATTTTTCTTGCAGGAACTGGTTTATCAGCACTTATCCATTCCATAGCACATTTAATCGAGGTACCAAAATGAGCCTAGAAAACACAGCAAGGGTAATGGGCTTTAGACAGATAGGAGCAGGCGTATATAAAGGACAGGTACATAACATACATCAAGAAATCAGACTCTTAAAAGAAATTGTAAACCAATACAAAGTAAAACCATTCTTTAGACAGCTTGCAGTAAGAATAATAAACAACTTCCCATGTCCCCATAAAAACTATGACTGTTATGTGTATGCAATAGCAAAATGGATTAGGGACCACATCAAATATGTAAAAGATGTAAACGGATACGAAACTCTCCAGACACCAGATAACACCCTAAGAATAAGAGGGGGAGACTGCGACGACCACGCACTGCTAGCAGCAACCCTTTTTGAAGCAATAGGTCTAAAAACCTACTTTAAAATCGTTGGTGAAAACGGAAAGTACAAACACATATACGTGGTTGTAAAAACTCCACACGGTAGAACGTGGGTCGTAGACACAACAGAACCACGCTTTTTCTACCCCCTAAAGTACGACACAAAATATGAAAACGAAATACTGGAAGAACTGGGAGAGCTAGGCTGGGGGTTCCATCCTTTTAAAGCCATCAGAAGAGCAATAGGGCATCCAAAAATCAAACTAAAGCCAAAGAAGTTTATAAAAAGAGCAACTGGCGGGATAAGGCATCCTAAACGCCTAATAAAAGACATAAAGAAAAAGCCACTTGCGTTTGTCAATAAAAGATTTAGAGAGATAGTACCAAAACCAATAAAGGCAACCAGAAGAGCATTTTCTCCAGTAATAAAACCTATAGAGCATCAAGCCCATAAAATAGAAAAGCTATCACCTGTAAAAGGTATACATCTTGCAAAGTTTCTAAAACGCATAACAGCTTCACGAAGCATAGACGAAGCTGGGATAAAAATCCTTGGGGGAGCTTTAGCTCTTAAAGTAGCAGGAACAGCTGCCACAAAAGCCGCAGCAGCCAGCACAGCAGCTAAAACAGCAACCGGTACAGTGGCGGCTAAAACAGCAGCTGCAGGAATACTTCCAACGGTAGGAGCTACAGCAGGAAAAGTAGCAGCTGGGGTAGGTACAGCTCTTGCCACAAACTACATAGCAAACACACTGCTACCACAGCAGCAACCCCAGCTACCAGAACAACTGCCAGAGCAAATGCCACAGTCAATGTCACAGATGCAGCTACAGGTCCAACCCCAAGGTTTTAAGCTTGATAAAAATGTTTTTAACAACCCGCTTGTAATAGCAGCAGGAATACTAACAGCAGGACTAATACTTAGGAGGTAATTATGAATATACAAGTAATGTCAACAGACCCACAAAAAGAAGGATTAGAAGGAATAAAGTTTGCAAAGTTTTTAAAAAGAGCTACTGGGTCCCACAGAATGAGCTCAGCTCTCCTAAAAACAGCTGCTACAGCTGCAGTTATAGGAGGAACTGCCTACTACACAAACAAAAAATACCACTGGTGGGACAAACTCAGAGCATACACACCAACAAAAACAGGAATAAAAACAGGGACCATATCAACAGCTACAACAACTGCAAAAGCCCTTACTACAAAAACAGCGAAAACAGCAGCAAACCACGGGGCTAACGGCTGGTTTAGTGGAGAGTTTTTTACAAAGCTTGTAAGTGGACTAATACCTACAGCTCAGGCTCAGCCTACACAGCAAACGGTACATACACGGAGCGTGTCAACACCAGTAGTACTGGAAAAACAAAATATAAACCCCCTACTTATAGGTGGAGCAGCTTTACTAGTTGGATTTCTTTTGATGAAAAAGAGGTAAGAAATGAGTAAAAGACTAAAAGCAGCAAAAGATATGTATAAAAAGTTTCACTGGGGCAAAGAACCCACAGAAGCAATAGAGCTAAACGTAAACTTTCCAAAAGAATGGGTGGTGCTTGGATATGTGCCAATTATTGTGTATCTGGCAAAAAAAGGTGGTGATAAAACCTACAGACCCTATATACATAGTTTTGGCAAAGGAGAACCTTTTGAGATTAAAGAGGAAAACGGCAAAATTATTCTCGAAGTTAAAAGGGAAGTACAGATAGAAAAAGAACTTCCAATACTAGCAGCTCCAGCAAAAACCAAGCCTAAATTCCTCTGCCTTTTTAACTTTCAAGGAAAGATTACAGAAAGAGGGATTGAAGGTTAACTATCAGGGGGAACCGAGATGGAAAACTTAAACTTAAAAGATTTATCAAGTTTAGAAAGAATGTACGCAAACAGTATCAAAGGTTAAAGGAGGGAAAAATGCAAGTTTTACTAATAAATCCATCCAAAAAGAAAACAAATTCTAAAAAAAATTCTAAGAGAGGTGCAGCGATGGCAAAGAAAAAAAAGAAAAAAGCTGTAGCAAAGAAAAACCCTTCTACTCCCAAAAGAAGGAGAAGGGCAGCAGCAGTTAAAAGAAGAAGACTAAGAACAAGAAGAAACCCTTCTATGAACCCTATGATAGCATACGCTATCGGTGGAGCGACAGGTCTAGCAACCACAAAAGTGATAGACACCATTAAGCCTATGACCCTTCCAATGGGAATTACGGCAGGTAATGTGGCGTCTGTAGCTGTTGGATATTTCATGTGGAAGAAGGGAACAGGAACTATTAGACAGATAGGTACAGGACACCTAGCATCATCACTTGGTCTTCTTACAGTCAACGTATTAGATGCTATAACAGGCGGAAAAGTATTTGGTGGCGGGCTACACGGACAGGATGAATACATAGTAGATGAAGAAACAGGGCAGATTTTACCAGCTCAGGTTTTAGATGGGATTGACTATCCATACGTAGAAGACATAGAGCCACCAGTTCAAGTTTTAGAAGGAATACAAATGATGGGAACACAAAATTAGGACACCTCAGAAACACTATAAAACATAATAAAACCTAACAAAATGTTTCTGAAAGTGTCCTTCGCCTATCGTTAGATAGGGAAATACTATCGGCTATGTCCTTTAAGACACTCGCCGAATACTTGTCAAATAAGTTAAACTTTACAGGTCTTGAT
>JALUFA010000135.1 GCA_027052485.1 Hydrogenothermaceae bacterium | reverse complement strand
GAAGAGTTTATAATACTTTCTCCTAAAACCGATGTAAAGGGAGCTATAACCTTAGCAGAAAAGGTAAGAAAGGCTGTTGAAAGCTACAGATTTCCAGAAGTTGGTAGAATAACAGTTAGCATAGGTGTGGCTGAAGTTCTTCCTTATGAAGACTTGGTAAGTGTTATCAAAAAGGCTGATAAAGCCCTTTACGAAGCTAAGAAAAAAGGAAAAAACAGGATAGAGATATACAAGGAAGATGAGTGATTTTTTAGAAAGTTTAAATCCAGAGCAAAAAAAAGCAGTACTTCATTTTACAAGCCCGTTGCTTGTTCTTGCAGGGGCAGGCTCGGGAAAGACAAGGGTTATAACAAACAAGATAATGTTTTTAACAAAAGAGCTTGATATTCCCCTTAATAGAATACTTGCCATCACATTCACAAACAAAGCTGCCAATGAGATGAAAGAAAGGGTAAAAGCTGCCTTAAACATAGACACAGAGCCCCAATGGATTTCAACATTTCACAGTCTAGCAGCAAAAATCCTACGGATAGAAGCCCAGCACTTAGGCTATGGAAAAAACTTTGTTATCTATGATGAAGAAGACACAAAAAAAACAATAAGAGAAGTTTTAGAAGAGCTAAACCTAGACAAAGAGCTTTACAAACCAGAAAGAATAAAGGAAGCCATATCTCAACTGAAACAAAACTTTAACCAGCAAGATGTACTGGACTTTTTTTCTATGCAGTACCCCCACATAAAAAAGATTTACTCCCTCTACCAAGAAAAGCTTGCCTTAGCAAACGCTATGGACTTTGACGATATCCTGCTAAATGTGGTAAAGCTTTTTGAAGAAAATCCAGAAATCCGCAAAAAGTGGCAAAATAAGTTTGACTACATCCTCGTTGATGAGTATCAGGACACAAACAAGGTACAACACCAGATTTTAAAGCATATAGTGGGTGATAGAGACTGTATAACGGTAGTTGGCGACCCTCAGCAGTGTATATACACATGGAGAGGAGCAAACCCAGAAAACATCCTTGACTTTGAAAAAGATTTTCCAAACACAACAGTTATAAAACTAGAAAGAAACTACCGCTCCACAAAAAAGATACTTGAGGCAGCAAACAAACTGATATCTGCATCAAAAGGAAAATGGAAAGAAAAAGTTTTGACCCTGTGGACTGATAAAGGAGAAGGGGAGGATATAAAACTTTTTAAACTTGAGAATGATAAACAAGAGGCAGGTTTTATTGCCCTTTACACAAAAAAGTTTAAAGAAAGAGGGTATGACTACTCAGACGTTGCTATCCTTATGAGGATGTCTTTTTTATCCAGAAACCTTGAAGAGGCATTCATCAGGGCTGGAATTCCATATCAGATAGTAGGTGGCCTTAAGTTCTACGAAAGGGCAGAGATAAAGGATATCCTAGCGTATCTTAGATTTGCTTTTAATCCTAAAGACACCCAAGCTTTTAAGAGGATAGTCAATCTTCCATCACGGGGTATTGGGAAAAAAACCTTAGAGAAGATAGAAAAATTCTACGTTGAAAACTGGCTACAGGCTATAGAAGATGCCCTTCCATCACTGAAAGGAAAGTCTAAAAAAGCCCTTGAAGATTTTGTAAATCTTATAAAGGACATCCGTCAAAATATAACCAAAGACCCGGCAAAAGTTGCAAGCAAACTGTACGAAACCATACAGTACGAAAACTACCTAAGGGAAAAGTATCCAAAAGACTGGGAAGATAGGGTAGCCAACGTCAAAGAGCTTTTTAAAGCGTTAGAAGAACTTTCCATAAAAGGAAAAACGTTAGAGGAATTTTTAGAAGAAACCTCCCTCCAACAGGCTCAAGACAGCCTACAAGAGCAAAACAGCGTAAAGATAATGACGGTACACGCATCAAAAGGCCTTGAGTTTCCTGTGGTTTTTGTTGCAGGAGTGGAAGATGGTATCTTCCCAAGTGGAAGAGCCTTTGATGACCCTTACCAGATGGAAGAGGAAAGACGGCTCTTTTACGTTGCAATAACCCGTGCAAAAGAGCATTTAATTTTAACAATGGCAAAAGCTAGAAGTACTTTTGGAAACTCCTACCAAACAACAAAACCTTCTAGGTTCTTAAAAGATATAAAAGAGTTTGTAAAGGTTTTAAAACCAAAGACTGGCAAACAACCAAAGCAAAAACAACAAACTTCTCCCGTAGGTACATCAACAGGTTTTATGGTAGGTCAGCTTGTAAAGCATGATGTTTTTGGAAAAGGAGTAATAAAGGAGCTAACCCCTCCTAAGGCAAAAGTGATTTTTGAGAAGGTTGGGGAAAAAGAGCTTTTAACAAAGTTTCTGAAAAAACTTTAAAGGATTTGAACCTTTCCAAAACCCCAGTGGGCGTTTTTACCTATATGGCAGTACTCTGCAAATCTACGTAAAGCGTGGATTTTGTTTAAGTACGTTTTACTCTTTGAGTGGATATCAACAAACAACTTTCCGTAAAAACCTGAGATATAAGGTTGATTAGGTACCTCTACGTGTTTTGTTTTTATAAAAACAGCCGTAGTTTCAAGATGTTTAACAAGCCAGTCTCTTTCAAGGGAAATTTTTTCTATACTAGAAAATCTGTTCCACTTTTTTACTGTATCCTCAAAGAGTAGTACTGGGTCTGGGAGCAAGAAGTTTAAGCCTTCTCTAACCAAAATAGATGGAGTCATAAACTCAAACATCAGTTGATTAGGTAGTTCAGCATTTAAAAGAAAGTCTTTAAAATCTTCCTCTTCAATGCTCCTAACCCTCATCTTTGTGATATACACATCTCCAAGAGAAAAATTAACCTCCCTTAACGATAAAAAGGGTGATAGATAGTTTAAAAGCTCATCGTTGATTATGGTTATCTCAACTGGAAAGTTTGTGATAAGTTTTTTTTCTCCAAAGAAAAAGTCAACATAGGTTATTGTGTAAGGTTTGACAGGTTCTTTTTTTAATGTTTTAACTAAACCTTCTGGTAATGTAGTTAAAAAAAGCTCCTCTAATCTGTCTGGGGTTATCAAAAAAGGGAAGGTTGCCTTATCCAGATGAAACTCAACGTTAATTCTAGTTGGCAACCTCTTAACCTCCTAAACATCAACATCTATACCAAATATTGCCTGTATTGCCTTTCCGAAAAAGTAAGAAAGTCCTGCAGCCGAAAATCCAGCCACAACCATTTCTAACGCTTTTTTCTTTATATCTATTCCAGAAAGTAAAGATATGAACGCTCCAACTGTCGCCAGTGCCAACCCAGCAAAGAGGATACTTAATGGTAATGCCACCAGTGAGCTTGGAGCAAAAAAGTACGGAAGGACAGGGAACAAGACACCAAAAAGGTAAGCAAACCCTGTAAACAGACCAGACTTTAGCTCATTCTCATCATCCTCTTTTACTAAAAGTCTAACCAAGGCTTTTTTATCCTTAACCTTTTTGGCAAGTTCGTTTATAACATCCTCAGGAATATTTAGCTCCCTTAAATAGTCTTTAAACTCTTCAATGGCCTTTTCTGGAGCTACATCAAAGAGAATTTCTATTTTTTCTTTTAATGCCTGATTTACCTGCCTCTGGGAACGGACAGATATGTAAGCTCCTATTCCCATTGATAAAGCCCCAGCAATCCCAACAATACTACCAGATATTGCCACCATCATAGGATTATTGACGTAAACGGCAGACAGTCCAGTAACCGCTCCAAGTATCTCAACAAGTCCATCGTTCATACCAAGGACAAAATCTCTTACGTTAGAAATACCAAGCTTTTCTGCCTCTTTTGCAAAGAATGTTTCGTGCTGTATTTCGTCAACGATTATGCTTTTTAGGGTTTCTTTTTCTTCCTCCGATAAAGGAGCCTTTTTTAAAAACTCGTAGTACTCTTTTACTGAGTTCGCCTCTCCAAGCTCCAAAAACGAAACAACGATAACAGGATTAGTAAATTTGTTTAAAAAGGAAGCTATAGCCAGCCTCAGCTTTTTTATACGCACCTCTGGAGGTTTAACGCCATTTTTTTCAAGAAACCTCCTCCAAAACTCTGCGTGGCGTTGCTCCATACTGGCAATACGAAGCAGATTTTCCTTTAAATACTCATCGCTAACTCGTTCTGCAAGGGTTTTATAAAGCTGGTAATCATTTACCTCATTTATGTAAAACTGTTTGGCTTTTTCTATAAACTTATTCATCAATCTCGCCCCTAAACTGCCTTAGTTTTCTACCGATATCCTTTTCCTTCATTAGAGTTTCACCGATTAAGAATGCGCTGACCCCGGCATCTTTGAGCTCTTTTATTTGAGAATAACTACTAATACCACTTTCGGCAACTACAACATCTGCCCCCCATTCTTTTAGTAGAGGGCAAATCTGTTTTGACCTGTTTATATCAACCTCAAAGGTGTCTAAGTTTCTGTTGTTTACTCCTACGATTGCTGCCCCAGCATCAACGGCTACTTTTCCCTCTTCCTCCGAAAAAACCTCAACAAGAGGTTCCATTCTAAAGTTTTTTCTACCAAACTCAATAAGTTTTCTAAGCCTTTCAGGGGTTAAAATCCTTACAATCAGAAGGTAGGAGTCAGCACCTTTCGCAAAGGCTTCTAAAATCTGCTTCTCATCAATAATAAAGTCCTTTCTCATTACAGGAATGTTGACATTTTTAGATACATCTTCTACGTACTGGATACTTCCCTGAAAAAACTTTTCGTCCGCTAGAACAGATATAGCCGCAGCTCCGTTTTTTTCGTAGGTTTTTGCTATCTCTACAGGGTTAAAGTCCTGTCTGATAACTCCCTTTGAAGGTGAAGCTTTTTTTACCTCAGCAATAATGTTTATGTCATCTTTGGTTAATGCCCCTTTAAAATCTTTGATAGATTTTCTTTCCGTGGCAAGCTTTTCAAGCTCAGATACATAAGAAGGAGTGTACTTTTTAAGTTCTTCTTTTTTGTGGGCTACAATCTTATCAAGGATATTCAAAGGCCTAAACCTCGTATGTGTAATCTCATACTATTGTATCATTTCGGCCTTGCTATAATTGTTAATGATTATTAATTATTATTATCCGAGTGATAACGGAGGAAACCTATGTCTGACATAAAAAACAAACCTGAGATATTAGCCCCTGTAGGACATTACGAAGGCCTATCTGCTGTTATAAAGGCAGGAGCAGATGCCATATATATGGGTTGTGGGAAGATAAACCAGAGAGCAAATAAATCCATATTTGATATAGAAGACGTAAAGGAAATCAGAAAGATAACCCAAGATGCAGGGGTTAGACAGTACATAGTTTTAAACTCTATCGTCTTTGAAGACGACCTTCCATACATAAACGAAACCCTAGAGCAACTCAAAGAGATAGGCGTAGATGCTGTTATCGGTTGGGATATGGCCGTTTTATCCAAATCTATTGAGCTAGGTCTTGAAACCCACCTTTCAACAATGGCGTCAGTCTCAAACTCACAGGCGGCAAAGTTTTACGAAAAGATGGGAATAAAAAGAATAGTTCCAGCAAGGGAAGTTAAGCTGGAAGGACTTCTTGATATGAAGAAAAAAACTAATCTTGAGATAGAAATCTTCATCCACGGTGCCATGTGTATGGCTGTATCTGGTAGATGCTTTTTATCCCACGATGTTTTTGAAAAGTCAGGAAACAGAGGAGAATGTTATCAGGTTTGCAGACATGAATTTGATGTCAAGATTGTGTCAAAAAACACAGGTACAGAGTTTTTCCTAGGAAGTGATTACGTTCTGTCAGCAAGAGACCTTGTAACGATAAACTTCGTTGATAAGCTCATGTGGGCTGACAGCTGGAAGATAGAAGGAAGAAACAAAAACCCTGACTACGCTTACATCGTAACAAAAGCCTACAGAGAAGCCAGAGATAGAATACTAAATGGAGAGTGGGAAACAAAAGGATGGAAAGACCTTTGGGACATGCTTGAAAGGGTATACCATAGAGAGTGGGACAGTGGGTTCTACTTTGGAGAAGGCCTGTTTGGACTAAACAAATCTATAGCAAAAGAAAAAAAACTTTACGTTGGTGAGGTAGTCCACTACTACCCTAAAATTTCTGTTGCCGAGGTAAAAATCATTAACAACCCTATGAAAGTCGGAGATACTATCCACATAATAGGAAAGAAAACAGGGGTTGTAAGACAGACTGTAGAGTCAATGCAGGTAGACAGGAAAAATATAGAAGTTGCAGAAAGAGGTATGGTAGTAGGGCTAAAAACTGTCGATAAAGTTAGAAAAGGTGATAAAGTATATGTGATGAAAGAGGTAGATGTAGAAGAAGGAGAGTTAAATCTAGTAAGGGGGTAATATGGAGGATACCTTATCTAAGATTGAGGACTTTAGGTGCAAATATCTAGATATTGATAAAAGGCATTTCTCTCTTGAGGATATAAAGGAGATTTTAGATATCGTAAAAGACGAGCTCGCCTTTATGGTAAGAAACAATATTCCTCCTTTACCTAAATTATATGAAAAATGGTTTAACGTTTTTTGCTATCTACACGAGATAAATAAAAAATTAGATGACCTAGAGATAAAAGGTTTATACAAAAGTCTGTACGGGGATAGTGCAGAAGCTAACAAATTAGAAGATGGAAAGCTAAAAGAAAACCTAAAAAAAGTTGCTGAAAGTATAGAAGCAACACTAGAAAAAGCAGTGCAACAAATAGATATATATGATAAAAAGTTAGAAGAACACACGACAAACATAGAGCAAACATCAAAAGAAATCCTCACTGAAGAGTTACTTCCCTCTTTAGAAGCTATACTCAAAGAACTTCAAGAGATAAGGAAACAAAATGAAACATTAAAAAAAGAACTTGAAAAGTATCATGAAGAAGTAAGCAGATTAAAAGAAGAACTTGCGGAAGCAAAAAGCGAAGCTGAAATTGACTTTTTAACAACCATACCAAATAGAAGAAGTTTCATGAGAGCCTTACAAGATGCCGTTAGAGATTTTGAAATGCGTAATTATCCCTTCTCGTTAATAATACTAGACATAGACAACTTTAAACAGATAAACGATAAATATGGCCATATAGTTGGAGATGAAGTTCTAAAAGAAATAGGAAGCGTTTTAAGAAATTACTTACGTGCAAACACAATAGTAGGTAGGATAGGCGGTGAAGAGTTTGCTATACTTCTTCCGGGTGTACCTTTAGAAGATGCTAAAAAGGTTGCAGAAAGGATAAGAAAAGTTATAGAAAATAGAGTTATTCGTATAGATGAAAACACCGAAATTAACCTTACGGCCAGCTTTGGTGTAACGCAGGTAAAAAAAGGGGATACAGTAGAGTCTGTAATAGACAGAGCAGATATGGCTATGTATGAGGCAAAAAGAAAAGGTAAAAACAGAGTAGAGGTAAAGTAATAATGGCATTTCCAGTTCATAGACCAAGAAGATTAAGAAAAAATGAAAACATTAGAAGGCTTGTTCGTGAAAATCATCTTACTGTAGATGACCTTGTATATCCTCTTTTTATTGAAGAAGGTACAAACATAAAGAAAGAAATAGAGTCTATGCCCGGCATCTACCGCTATTCAATAGATAGACTGGATGAAGAACTAGAACAGGTTTTAGACTTAAACATTCCAGCAGTTTTACTGTTTGGTATACCCTCTCACAAAGATGAAGTAGGAAGCGATACGTGGAGTGATGAAGGTATAATCCAGAAAGCAACAAGGTATATAAAGGAAAAGTATCCCCAGCTTTACGTGATAACTGACGTTTGTTTTTGTGAATACACATCCCACGGTCACTGCGGGGTTTTATGCCACTCGGATGTAGATAATGACCTAACACTAGAAAATACCAAAAAGCAGGTAATATCCCACGCCAAAGCCGGAGCAGATATGGTTGCTCCGTCAGGTATGATGGACGGAGTCGTAAAAGCCATAAGAGAGGCTCTAGATAGCGAAGGTTTTACAGATATACCTATAATGGCTTACTCTGCAAAGTACGCATCTTCATACTATGGACCTTTTAGAGATGCTGCAGACTCGGCTCCAGCTTTTGGAGACAGGAGAACCTACCAGATGGACCCGGCCAATAGGAGAGAGGCCCTAAGAGAAATAGCCCTTGATATAGAAGAAGGGGCAGACATAGTCATGGTAAAACCAGCACTAGCATACCTAGACATAATCTCGGATGCAAAAACCCACTTTACCGTACCGGTTGCGGCTTACAACGTCAGTGGAGAGTACTCTATGATAAAAGCTGCCGGTAAACTTGGATGGATAGACGAAAAAAAGGTAATGATGGAAACTCTCCTATCAATGAAACGAGCCGGAGCTGATATAATCATTACCTACTTTACAAAGGAAGTGGCTAAAGAGCTAAAAAATGGCTAAGATTTTGTTGGTTTTTGTAGGACTGCTATCTGCTTTTTCCATATACTACACATATAAATCAAGCGCAGATTGTAAACAAAGGATAAACACCCTTCAAACAAAACTAGCTGAAAAAGATAAACTGATTGATAAGCTTAAAAAAGAAAAAGAAGAAATTTTAGCAAAGTATAAACAGATAGAAGAAAAGATAAAAAAGGCAAATAAAGCTCTAAAAAGAAAAGGTATAAAGCTTACCCTCCCACAAGGGGGAACATATATAACAAATCCTAAAGATATAAATCTGTACACAAAAAAGCTTAATCTTTCCCTAGAAAAAATCATCAAAACCCTTTCAGACTATCCTGTTGGTGTTCCGCTATACGGAAGAATAACCTCAAGGTTTGGTTGGAGGAGAGACCCATTTACAGGGAAAAGAGCTTTTCACACAGGATTAGACCTTAGAGCCACCTACAAACAGCCGATTTTCGCCACTGCCAACGGTAAGGTCGTTTATGCAGGTTGGGGTAAAGGATACGGTAAAATGGTAAAGATAAAACATAAACATGGTTATACTACACTGTACGGGCATATGTATTACATAAAAGTAAGAGCAGGACAGTACGTAAAAGCAGGACAGATAATAGGGTATGCTGGAAGTACTGGACGCTCCACAGGGGTACATCTTCACTATGAGATAAGACGATACGGAAAACTGATAAACCCAATAAAATTCTTATATCTCAACAGTAGGAACAGCTTTTAAGATGAAGAAACTCGTTTTAATAGATGGCTCTTCATACATATACCGTGCCTTTTACGCTTTACCATCTCTTAAAAACCCTAAAGGAATGCCAACTGGAGCAATTTACGGTTTTGTAAGGATGCTACTCAAGCTCTTAAAAGACTTACAGCCAGACTATATTGCAGTAGTTTTTGATAAATCAGCTAAGACGTTTAGGCAGGAGATAGATAAGGAATATAAAGCAACCAGAAGAGAAACGCCAGACGAACTAAAACCTCAAATCCCAAAAGTTAAAGAGCTTATAAGAGACATGGGAATACAAGTTTTAGAAAAAGAAGGATATGAGGCAGACGATATAATAGCTTATCTGGCTGAAATAGGAAAAAAGGAAGGGTTTAAAGTTTACATAGTAACTCCAGATAAAGATATGCTCCAGCTGGTAGAAAACAATGTGGAGGTTTACAATCCTGTATCGGATAAATTTTTTAATAAAAATGAGGTTTACAAAAAGTACGGAGTATACCCAGAGCAGTTTGTAGACTATCAAACAATAGTAGGAGACAGTGTAGACAACATTAAAGGTGTAAAAGGCATAGGCCCAAAAACTGCAGCAAAGCTTTTAAACGAGTTTGGTTCACTAGAAGAAATTATTAAAAACCTTGATAAACTAAAACCAAAACAAAAACAAGCTTTTGAAGAAGCTCTAGACAGGCTAGAAAAAAATAAACAGCTTGTAAAACTTGAAACGAAAATCAATCTACCTATAGATATTAACGACCTAAAGGTAAAACAGCCAAATTGGGAAAAACTCTTTAAAGAGTTTGAAGAGCTAGGTTTTAAAAAACTACTACAGGAGTTTAAAGAGAAAAAAGATAAAGATGAAAGCCCAAGACAACAGTCTCTCTTTTAAGGAACTGGCAGAAAAGATAGTAGAGGGTTTAAAGAAACATTTTCCCCAGCCCTGGTCAGACCTAAACTTTGAAAATCCATACCAGCTTTTAGTTGCTACGATACTGGCCGCTCAGGCAAACGATAAAAAGGTGAACGAAGTAACAAAAGAGTTTTTCAAAAAGTACCCAACCCCTGAAGACGTTGCTAAAGCTCCATTAGAACAGATAGAGCAGGATATCAGACAGATAAACTTCTATAGAAGAAAGGCAAAAATCCTTAAAGAGTGTTGTAGGGTTCTAGTTGAAAAGTTTGGCGGAAAGGTACCAGATAACATTGAAGACCTTACGAAACTTCCCGGGGTTGGGAGGAAAACAGCAAACGTAATACTGGTTAACGCCTTCAAAAAACCAGCAGTTGTGGTTGACACACACGTAAAAAGGGTAAGCCAAAGGCTAAACCTTACAGACAAAAACGACCCAGATAAAATAGAGCAAGATTTAATGAGAATCTTTAAAAAAGAAGATTGGGCTTTTATTTCAAACGCGTTAGTACTGTTTGGTAGATACGTATGCAAAGCCAAAAAACCGTTATGCCACGAGTGTCATCTATACGAAATTTGTAAATCAAAAGACAAAATTGAGAGGTAAGAAAATGCTACCAATTATAAATAAACTGAAAAATCATAAAGGAAGTATTCTAATCTT
>JALUFA010000134.1 GCA_027052485.1 Hydrogenothermaceae bacterium | reverse complement strand
GAGATAAACAAAGCATCTCAAGAAAACTCCCTAAACATAGAAAATATGGTTAAATCTATCAATAAAGTTTACGAAGCAGCTAAAAAACTACAGGAAGTACTTGATAAGTTTAAGGTTTAAGTATCTTTTAAAAGGGGGCTGACCCCTCTCCATCCTTTTAATTTTTCACAAACCACAAAATCTTAACCCTTGATTTTACTTTTCAAAGCGTGATAGTAATTGTATTATCAACAAATATTTTTCAGGAGAGAGAATGAACCCAAAAGATTACGCCGTTGAGATTGCAAAAAAAGCAAACAAAGTAAAAAGAAAGCTTACAGCTATAAACACAGATGTAAAAAACAAACTGCTGGAAAGAACAGCACAGTTGTTAGAAGAAAGAAGAGAAGAACTACAAAAAGCAAATGAAATAGACCTTGAAGCAGCCAGAAAAAAAGGATACTCAAAAGCTCTCCTTGACAGACTTGCCCTAAATGAAAAGAGAATAAAAGGAATGGTTCAGGTTCTAAACGACGTTATAGCCTTGCCCGACCCTGTCGGTGAAGTTATCTCAATGTGGACTAGACCAAACGGCTTAAAAGTTGGAAGGATGAGAGTTCCGTTAGGGGCAATTTTAATCATATATGAAGCAAGACCAAACGTGACAATAGAGGCTGCATCTTTATGTATCAAATCGTCAAATGCAGTAATTCTCAAAGGTGGAAGTGAAACGATAAACTCAAACAGAGTGCTCGTAGACATTCTAAAACAGGCAGCAAGGGAGGTTGGATACCCTGAAGATGCCATCTTATTTGTTGATACTACAGACAGACAAGTTGTAAACGAACTTTTACAACTGGATGAGTACATAGACGTTGTGATACCAAGAGGGGGAGAAAGTTTAATCAGAGCAGTTGCCGAAAACTCAAAAATTCCGGTAATAAAACATTACAAAGGTGTGTGTAATCTGTACGTTGACAGATACGCAGACATGGAAAAAGCATTAAATATAGCTTACAACGCAAAAGTTGAAAGACCATCTGTGTGTAATGCAATTGAAAACTTAGTTGTAGATAAAGAAATTGCAGAGGATTTCTTACCAGAGATTGCTTACTACTATGGAAAAGCCGGCGTTGAAATGAGATGTGATGAGATTTCATACAACATCTTAAAAGACCATCCCAAAGCCCAAAACACAGAGATTGTCCCTGCAACTGAAGAGGACTTTTACGAAGAGTTCCTAGACCTTATCATCGCTGTGAAAGTTGTTGATGATTTAGATGATGCGATAAACTTTATCCATAAATACGGCTCAGGACACTCTGAGTCTATCGTTACTGAAAACTACGAAAGAGGCATGAGATTTATTAATGAGGTAGATAGTGCTGCCGTATACATAAACGCATCAACCAGATTTACCGATGGAAACGAGTTTGGCCTTGGAGCTGAGATGGGAATATCAACAGATAAAATCCATGCAAGAGGCCCAATGGGATTAAAAGAGCTTACAATTCCTAAGTTTATCATCTTTGGAAATGGGCAGATAAGAAACGGAGTTGGTATTCCTAAAGAAGATGAAGATGTAGAGATAAACACCGAAAGCTGTGAAAGACGTTGAAAATATATCCCAGCTGAATATTTTTAAGGTGCTTTGATAACGTTTAAGAGGTAAAAAAGATTGGTTTACGATAGAGAGTTTGATGTAGTTGTGATAGGTGGAGGCCACGCAGGTATAGAGGCTGCCCTTGCAAGTGCAAAGCTTGGAGCAAAAACAGCACTTGTCACCCTAGACAAAGAAAAAGTAGGTCTTATGCCATGTAATCCTGCCATTGGAGGTATTGCTAAAGGTATCGTTGTGAGGGAGATTGACGCCTTTGGCGGTGAGATGGGAAAAGCTATAGACCAAACAGGCCTCCAGTACAAGATGTTAAATACAAGAAAAGGCCCAGCTGTACGCTCTCCAAGGGCACAGGCAGACAAAGAAGAGTACAGAAAGTACATGGTAAATAAAACCCAAAACACAGAAAATCTCACAGTAATAGAAGGTGAAGCTACAAACATCTTCCTAAAGGAAAACACAAACGAAGTTGAAGGTGTAGAGGTAGACGGACAACTCAAGATAAGGACAAAGTCAGTAGTCGTTACAACTGGAACATTTTTAGATGGAGTTATCCACATTGGTGAGAAGCAGTTTCCAGCAGGTAGAATGGGAGAAAAACCAGCCCAAAAACTACCTGAGTTTTACAGAAAACACGGCTTTCCACTAATTCGTTTTAAAACAGGTACACCGGCAAGACTTGATAAAAACACTATAAACTGGTCTATCCTTGAAGAGGCGCCGGGAGATGAGCCTCCACCTAAATTTTCATTCTGGACTGAGCCTGTAGGTTCATACTGGTTTAGAGAAGGACAAAAAGACCAGGTTTCTTGCTATATCACCTATACAACAGAAAAGACCCATAAAATCATAAGGGATAACCTCCACAGAACGGCACTTTACGGTGGAGCTATAACCGGAGTAGGGCCTAGATACTGCCCTTCAATAGAAGACAAAATCGTAAAGTTTGCCGACAAAGCCCGTCATACAGTATGGCTTGAGCCTGAAACTAGAGACGGTATCAGCATATACCCAAACGGGCTTTCCACATCTCTACCGGAAGAAGTACAGTGGGAGATGTACCGCTCAATCCCGGGACTAGAAAATGTTGTGTTATTAAGACCAGCGTATGCCATTGAGTACGATGTGGTACCGCCAACTGAGCTTTACCCTACACTGGAGACAAAAAGGATAAAAGGCCTTTACCACGCTGGGAACTTTAACGGTACAACAGGCTACGAAGAGGCAGCAGGACAGGGATTGGTGGCAGGTATAAACGCAGCACTACGGGCTTTAGGAAAAGAACCATTTTACCTTAGGAGAGATGAAAGCTACATAGGTGTTATGATAGATGACCTTACAACAAGAGGAGTGATTGAACCTTACAGACTGTTTACTGCCCGCTCAGAGTACAGACTACACCTTCGCCAAGACAACCCCATACTCAGACTTTACAAGAAAGCTTACAATCTTGGAATGCTAACCGAGGAGCAATATAAACTGGTTAAAGAGATGGAAGATGAGATAAAAAGTTGGCTAGACAGATATAAATCAGAAAAAATAAATGTGAACGGCAAAACTACTACCCTGTTCCAGTATCTACAACGACCAGATGTAGACCTGAAAAAATTAAAAGAAGAAGGATTTCCTACACCTGAGAAGGATTACGTAGCTGAAGAGGTGGAAATAAATGTTAAGTATGCAGGGTACTTTGAAAGGGAAGAAAAACTAAACGAAAAGATGAAGCATCTAGAAAATATCAAACTACCAGAAGACCTAGACTTTTCAAAAATCCCCGGATTGAGAAAAGAGATTATACAAAAACTTTCAAAGGCTAAACCTTTAACACTGGGACATGCTGCTAGACTTGAAGGAATTACACCTGCAGCAATAACAGCAATAATGATTTACCTACAAAAACAAAAGGAGGCAAAGAGCAGAGGTTGTTAATCCCTTCTGCTTTCCTCTTTTACCACATCAACCAGATATTTGACCTTATCCTGTTCCATATCAGGCATAAGTCCATGTCCTAAATTAAATATATGTCCTGAGTCTTGACCCCATTTGTCTAGGATTGCTTTAGCTTTCTTTCTAATAACTTCTCTATCTGCGTATAGCACCACTGGGTCTAAATTTCCCTGTACCGCTGCTGATGGGTAAACTTTATCTTTTACAACAGATATATCAACCATCCAGTCCACACTGTAAGCATCAGCTCCAGAGGTAATCATATCATCTAAAAATCCAGCTACTCCTTTTGTAAAGTGGATAACAGGCTTGTCTATCTTATCCTTCAGTGCAGAAATAATCTTTTTAATAGGAGGAAGGGCAAACTCCCTGTAATCATCAGGAGATAAGTATCCAGCCCAGCTGTCAAATATCTGTACCACATCTGCTCCACTCTCAAACTGAAAAGCTAGATACTCTATAAGTGCATCAGCAAGTTTATCAAGTAAAAGCTTAAAATCTTCTGGATTGTCAAACATGAATGATTTAGCCTTTTTAAAGTCTCTAGATGTTTTCCCTTCTATCATGTATGCAGCAAGGGTAAAAGGTGCACCGCAAAAACCAATAACAGGAATTTCTCGGTTTATTTCTTGATTTACATTTTTGATAATTTCACCTACGTAGTTAACCTCTGATACGTCAAGCGGTTTTAGCCTATTGATATCTTCACGGCTTTTTATAGGATTTTCAAAAACCGGCCCTTCTCCCTCTTTAAACTCAAAGTTCATCCCCATAGGCTCAAGAGGAGTGAGGATATCTGAAAAGATAATGATGGCATCCACGTCTAAAATCTGTTTAGGTAAGATAGAGGCCTTCGTAGCCAGTTCTACGTTTTTATAAAAGTTTTTAAAGTTTCCAGCCTGTTGTCGTAGCTTTCTATACTCTGGCATATACCTGCCGGCCTGCCTCATAAGCCAGATGGGAGTTCTCTCTATAGGCTCTTTTTTTATCGCTCTCAGAAGCAAATCGTTTTTTGGTTGCATTAAGCCCTCAAAAAAATTTCTTTTATTGCTATAATAAAAATATTAGCATATATTAAAACTTAATAAGCTATGGAGGTAGCTAAGATGAAAAAACTAGTAGCAGTTATAGCTGGAGCTGCAGTAGTAGCAGGTTCTGCATTAGCAGCAAACGGACAACAAATTTTCCAATCTAAGGGATGTGCTGGATGCCACAACCCAACTGTTGATACTGTAGGACCTTCTTTAAAGAAAATAGCTCAAGCTTATGCAGGACATAAAGACGAGCTTATAAAATTCCTAAAAGGTCAAGGCAAACCAAAAGTAGACCCTGCTAAGTTTGCTATTATGATGCCTCAGCTAAACGCAACCAAAGCATTACCACAAGACCAGTTAGAAGCGTTAGCTGACTTTATTTTAAGCCACAAGTAAATCTTCTAGCCTCCTCTGGGGGGCTTTTAAATGAAAAAATTTTTCTTCACTTTACTATCTTTGTATACTCTTTCCTATGCAGCCGATAAAGGGGCTTATCTAGTTCAAAAGTACAACTGTCTTTCCTGTCATGATTTCTCACAAAAGAGAACGGGGCCATCCTTTGCAGAGATAGCAAAAAAGTATGGTACCTCAGAAAGGGCAGTAGAGAGAGTCGCTCGTATTATTATAAATCCACCGTCTTTTATGCCCCCGTTTAAAATTCCATTTTCACAGGCAAAGAAGATAGCCCAGTACATACTAAAGGAAGGAGCAAAAGCAGCCAAAGAAAAGAAAAAACATACAGATGATGAGTATATAGACCTATGGTCTGAGTTTCACTGATTGCTTTTTTCAAATTTTTTATGTCTTTCTCTGTTTGCTTCTTCATTCTTCCTTACAAACCATATAGATAAAGCTAATAGCGCAAGTACTCCAACAATAATGATGATACCTTCTATAAAAGAGTCAGCATTACAGAAAACTCCAAAGGAAGAGTAAGGGTCACACTTGTCAAGATGGCTAAAATCAGGTTGGTTTTCCATTTTTTACCTCCCTACCTCGTTTTAAACGAATAGTACTACCTAATCTTGATTAAAGCAAGGGCTAATATTGCAAGAAGGATTGATGAAATCCATATACGAACGACGATTTTTGGCTCAGGAATACCTTTTAGCTCATAGTGGTGGTGAATAGGTGCCCGTAAAAATATCCGCTTACCACCAGTTGCCTTAAAGTAAAGAACCTGTAAGATAACTGATAATGTCTCCCAAACGAACACTCCACCAACAATGGCAAGTAAGAACTCCTGCTTAGTAATAAGTGCAACAGTCCCAAGAACAGCACCAATAGACAGAGAACCGGCATCTCCCATAAACATCTCGGCAGGGAAAGAGTTAAACCATAAGAAACCAAGCCCAGCTCCAAGAAGAGCCATCAAGAAAACGGATACTTCACCTGTACCGGCAATATGGGGAAGGTGTAGATAAGCGGCAAGCTCTTTGTGTCCTACCACATAGGCAATAATAACAAAGGTTAGCGTGACAATCATAGCAGGCCCTATGGCAAGCCCATCAAGACCGTCTGTAAGGTTTACCGCGTTAGACGTACCTACAATGATAAACACAGCCCAAGGAATAAAAAGTAGCCCAAGATTTATTGATAGCTCTTTAAAAACAGGAAAGTACAGATGTGTATCAAAACCAATTATCATGAAAAACGAAGCAATAACCACAGCTGCAGAGATTTGCATAAAGAACTTGCTTTTTGAGCTTAATCCAGACTTGTACTTTATCTTTAGATAATCATCCAATGCTCCAATAATCCCAAAGGTGATGAGGGTAAAGATTAAAATCAAAACAAAAGGGTTATCCAACCTACACCAGAGTAAAACAGACACAAGCACCGATAAAATTATAAGAACTCCCCCCATGGTAGGAACGTACTTTTTCTGGCTGTGGGTTTCTGGAGTGTACTCCCTTATGTACCCTCCGGCTTTGCTCTGAAAGGTTTTTAACAGGTTTATGATGTAAGGCCCTATCAATACAGATACAAAAAACGCCGTAAATAGGGAGAAAAATCCCCTAAGGGTGATGTACTTAAACACATTTATATCTAAGACTTGATACAGTAAGTAGTAAAGCATTTTACCTGTTTATCCCAAAAAGTCTGTCAAGGATTATCGCCGATGCATTTCTAACGGATAGATGGTTCCAATCTCCGGGACCAAGGATTGGCTCAAGAATGTAATCACAACTTTCAACTAGCTCTTCAGGCATTCCCCATCCTGTACCCATTAGTATCAGGTGAGGGCTCTTATCAGACTCAAGTTCTTCTCTCATTTCCTTATAGGATACAGTTTGAGGGTATCTTTTTGCAGACGTTGCGATAAGTTTTGGCTTTTGGCCTTTTTCTTTTTCTATTTCCTCTATAACTTCTGTTAACGAAGTTGCAAGCCTTACAAGGTTTCCAGCTTCAGACCTTATAGGGTTAAACTTACTTCCAAAACCTTCTCTCCAGTACTTTATCTGTTCCTGTATTACAAACTGCTGGGCTTCTAAAGGTTGAACGATAAAGTATCCCCCAAGTTCGTAAGTTCTCGCCGGACGGGCTATATCATGAAAGTCCAGTGTCGTAAACGACGTAACTATCCATTTACCATTTTTATTTAAAGCTGGATAGTGTAAAACAGATATGTAAACGTGGTCGTTTTTCAAACTTCTCTCCTGAAAACCTATTTTTAGGAAAGTTATTTTAATATAAACTACAAAACAAAATGTTAAAATTTTGTTAAGAATGGACTAAAAAGGGGAAATAGTATGAAAATTGCCGTAATCTCTTTTGACCCAAACATAGCCGAAATCTTCAGAAACACCTTTGGTGAAGATAACGTAAGGATATATATAGATAGCATCTCAATGCTAAAAGAGATAGAAGAGTTTAACCCCACATACATAGTGTACGATGCGTCAGCTGGAGACTTTGCTTTTGACGACTTAAAGTTTCTCCTCTCTAGAGATAAAGTTAAAGATAAGATTTTTAAGGTTTTATACTCAGAAGAACAACCTTTAGTACTGGATGAACTTGAAAACGTATCAAATATAGATTTTTACAAAAAAGAAAGCCAGATAGAAGACCTGATTGAGGATATACTAAAAACGGAAAAGGCTTTTTCAGAAAAGGAAGAAAAAGAACCTCCTGCAATCGCACCTAAAGAAGTGGAACAACTACAAGAAGATATTCCAAGCTTACAAGAACCACCAAAAACAAAGCCAAAACAAACTCAAGAGCTTCCTATAGATAAACTCTGTATAGAACTTGATAAAAGAGAGATAAAAGACCTGATTATAACTCTAACTGTAGAAAAGCTTGTTAACCAGATGCTAGAAAGTCAGGAAATCAAAGAGTTTGTAGAAGCTGCGAAAAAAGAATTTATAAAAAGACTTACAAAAGAGCTTGAGAGTATAGCCGAAGAAATTAGAGTTGAAGTAAAAAGAACTGTTTTTAAACAGGTTGAAGATGAGATTATTTACAGCTTAAAGACAGACCTTAAAGATTACATTGCAAACATTACGGCAAAACTGATAAAAGAAAAGATAGATCAAGCCTTTGGACGGTAAAAAAGGTCTACAATCTTAACTACAGCAGCCAAAATAGCTGAAGCAAGAAGTATAAATAGGTGAACGAAAACAGAGGCCAGTAAAGCAAGTTTTTTATCTACTCCAAGAAGTATTAACACTCCAGCAAACCCACCTTCATAGGTTCCTATTCCAGCAATACCATGTATAGGAAGTATCGTTGTAAGATCACCGGCGGCAGCAGCAAACAAGAGCTCACTGAACGAAAGATTTACTCCTCTAGGTAAAATTAAATAAAACGCAGAAAATTTGAGTATTAATGTTAAAACTGAAAGAACGTATAAGATTATTATATTTTTGGTATGTAAAGCTTCTTGCCTAAACTCTTGAAGTTTTTTAAGTTTGATAAACTTACTTATGTAAGCCAAAAAGAATATCCCAACAGGAGAAAGTAAGAAAAACAGCAAAGCAAGGGAAGCTCCAAACTTTAACAATAAAAAGGCAAACCCAAAAACAACTAAAAGTGCGTATGCATCAAAAATCCTAACTGTGAAAAAGCTTGTTAGACTTTCTGCTAGAGAGTACCCCTGCTTTTTTAGCATATAGAAAAAGGAAAACTCACCAGTTCTAAAAGGTAAAAAAATGTTAAACACTGTGTTATAAACTGTGAGTTTAAAAAGAACGAAAAAATCTTTTATCTTTAAGGTTAAACGCCATCGGACTGTACGGGTTATATAGCTTAACAGATACAAAACAAACGCAACCAGTATATTTACAGGATTTAAGGAGTGGAAAAATTTAGCTAAAGTATCAAAGCCTATAACCCTGTAAAACAGGTATATAAAACCTCCAGAGATAAGGAGAGAAACAACAAGCTCAAAAAGTTTTATGAGTTTCTTCAACTCTTATCTTCGCTGGAAACCACTTCCTTTATCAGATAAGGCCGTTTATTCTGGGACTCATAGTAGGTACGGGTTATAAGCTCGGCAACAATACCTGTAGATATAAGCTGTATTCCAGATAGTACTAATAAAGTTCCAAATATTAAAAGGGGTCTGTTTCCGATATCTTCACCCATAAACAGTTTTACAAACACAAGGTAAAGCAGTATCAAACTTCCAATAGTAAATAGGATTAAACCGGTTCCTCCAAAAACTCTGAGAGGTTTTGTTCTGTAATCAAGCAAAAATTTAACAAGGAAAAGGTCAAGAATAACCTTGAAAGTTCTAGATATCCCGTACTTTGACTTTCCGTACATTCGTGGATGGTGCTTTACTGGTAGCTCTGTAACCTTTGCTCCAACAGGTTTTGCTAATGCCGGTAAAAAGCGGTGCATTTCCCCATAGTAATCAAGGTTTTTGGCAACATCTGCCTTGTAAGCCTTAAGGGAGCATCCATAGTCGTGTAAATGAACTCCAGTAACTTTAGAAATTAGCCAGTTTGCAATACGGGATGGTAAAGTTCTGCTAATGAATGCATCCTTTCTGTCCTTTCTCCAACCACTTACTATATCGTAGCCTTTATCCATCTCTTCCAGTAAGCGGGGGATATCTGTAGGGTCGTTTTGTAGATCTCCATCCATAGTGATTATCACTTCTCCTCTCGCCATATCAAAACCGGCAGACATTGCCGCAGTTTGACCGTAGTTTCTTCTAAAGTTTACTCCAACTACGTGGGGGTCTTTTTCCGCAAGCTGTTTAATAATCTCCCAAGACCTATCGGTACTACCATCGTTAACAAATATAATCTCGTATCTCTTTCCAAGTTTGTCTAAAACTTCCTTAAGTTTTTCGTAAAGGATTGGCAGGTTTTCCTCTTCATTGTAGATTGGAATAACAATAGAAAGGTCAACTTTTTTATCTTTTCCCTGTGTGTTTTGTTTAGTAGAGTTATCCATTATCTTCTACCCTCGTAAACTTTACTATTCCTTTATAACCTAACGGTTTAATTTTCTTTTTAAAGAACGTAGAGGCTGTGTAGTAATCTTTAAAGTACCCAAGATACACTATGTAATAGCCATTTTCCTTTTTTATCTTAGGATGGTACCCGTAAAGTCTGAGTTTTTTTATCTGGCTTTCGGCAAATTTTAGATTTTCAAACACTCCAAGCTGGATAATAAAACGAAGCTTTCCTTTTTTCAGCTGAGGTTTGCTTTCCTGTTTTGGTACTTCCCTCTTTTTCTCTATGATAGGAGGTGGAGGTAAAAACGCTGGCGCTGGTTTTTCTATTGACATTTGACGAACATTTTTCTTAGAAAATAAAGTTTCTTTACTTTTTTGTTGCTCTTTTTTTAGCTTTTCTTTTATTTCTTGCTTTAGTTTTGCGATTTTAACCTTTAAATCGGGGTTTTTTATCGGAATGAGTCTTAACTTTTTCAAATACTTATCTGCGAGCTTGTAGTGTCCTTCAAGATAAAAGATTTTGGCAAGATAGTAGTAAATCTCAGGAGTAGTTATATCTAAAGCTATCATCCGATGAATCAGATTTTTTGCCTTTTCAAATCGACCCACATTTATGTAGTATCTGATTAACTCTCTATATGCTGGAAAAAAGTAGTTGTTATACGCTATAGCCTTTTTTAATAAATCTTCATACTTTTTGAGGTTCCCTATCTTCTTATAGATAAGTGCGAGATTATA
>JALUFA010000133.1 GCA_027052485.1 Hydrogenothermaceae bacterium | reverse complement strand
ATAGATTTTAAAATTATCTTTTACGAAGAAAAAGAAGTTATAGATTTTAAGAATAGAAAATCCCTAAAAGCTTACCTTGTAGCCCAAAAAAGATGCTAGAGCATATCAAAAAAATTTTTATAATAGCCCTTCCTGCCGCCCTAAGCAATTTTTTAGATATGCTCCAAATCTTGATAGATATGATTTTCATTGGAAAAATCTCCCCATCTGCTATTGCTGGGGTTGGTATAGCTATGCAGGTAATCGGATTTTTATACACATTTATTAGTATTTTTAGTGTTGGGACAAACTCTCTAGTTGCTAGATATTTTGGAGCCAAAAGTTTATTAAAAGGAGGTGTTATAACATACTCAAATATTGTTAGTAGTATTCTCTTTTCTATTCCTCTCACTATTATTCTTTGGATCACAGCCCCTTACTTTTTCAAATTTTTTACAGATGATATATCAGTTGTAGAAAATGCCACTTCTTATTTACAGATAGTAGCTTTATCTTTTCCTTTTCTATTTGTAGGGGCTGTCCTTGCTGCAACGGCAAACGGCTATGGCAATACAAAAATTACTCTCTTTGTAGGTATTCTAGGCAATCTTTTAAACACAATTTTAGATTATCTACTTATATTTGGAAAGTTTGGTTTTCCAGAACTTGCTGTAAAAGGAGCCGCTATTGCTACCGCTACATCATATATATTTGAAGTGTTTGTGTTCTTAATGATATTTTTGAAGTTTAAGCTTTTTAAAATTGTTCCTATCTTTTCCAAAAAGATGATAATCAAGTCCTTAAAAATAGGTATTCCTACAAGTATAGAACGGTCAATTATTTATGTTTCTTTTATTCTTTTTGTTTGGATTATAGCCCAGTATGGTACGTATGTTTTAGCTGGATATCAGATAGGACTTAGAATAGAGGGACTTGCATTTATGCCGGGATTTGGATTTGCGATTGCAGCAATGACGCTGGTAGGCCAAAGCATAGGAGAAAAGGATATAGATAAAGCCTATAAACTAGGTAATCTAACAGCCATCATCGCCGCTATTATTATGCAACTGATAGGTGTGCTTTTATTCTTTTTCCCTGAAAAACTTGCTTCAATCTTTACAAATGACACAAAAACCCTTAATGAAGCAGTATTATATTTAAAGATTGTCGCTATATCTCAGTTTCCACTTGCAATTGATTTTGTTCTTAGTGGAGCACTACGAGGTGCAGGAGCTTCAAAACTATCACTACTAGTAAACAGTTTAAGTATGTGGCTTTTTAGAATTGTTCCCTCTATAACTATAACATTTACAGTTAAAGATATAAAACTTGTGTACTTTTTTATGGTTTTGGAAACGTATCTTAAAGGTTTTATAATATGGCTAGTCTGGAAAAGAAAAAAATGGAGAGAGTTTATTGCCAAATAATCCTTATGAAGATGCAGAAAAGCTCTCAAAATTCGTTGAAAATCCAGAAAAGGACATAGACCAAGGGAAAAGTAAAGTCGTTAAATTTGTTGAAACAGTAAAAAAAGAAATTGCTAATCATGTGCCAAAACCTATAAAACCTTACTTTCAAGGAGACATGGGAGATATAGTCTTATTTATTATTCTCACATTAATTTTAGTTTTAACTCTCAAACTGGTTGGATTTGTTGTTAGAGTTTTAATCAAAGTAGTGATAATAGCTTCAACGGTAGCCTTACTTTATATGGCTTACAAACACTTTTTTAGTTAGATAGTTAGTAGTAAAAACAGGCAAATTAAAACAGAAAGTTTCAAAATTGGATTAAACCGTAAAAGCAATGTAAGAATAGCTCCAATATAGAAGATAATCATACTATAAACACTTAACTGGGTACTTACACTTAAAACATGGATGTCTCCTATATACAGGATAATCTTACCTAGGATTTCCCCTAAAAAATCAAACAATTTTACCAATGGTGATAAGGAGAAAAATGTAGTTATGTTTAGAAAACCTAAAACCAGATATGGATAAAACAGAATTAGTAGAGGTGTTGTAAATAGTAAGGATAGTAGTGAAAGTTTCTTAAAGTAGTAAAGTAACAGTGGTGCAGTAAAAAATGTAGCAAATAGAGATGTAAGATAAGGTTTAACAATATAATCAAAAATTTTATTGCTAATTTCAAACTTTAATTGCCTCCAAAATAGAATGATACCCAAGACAGCCATAAAAGAAAGCTGAAAACTAATGGAAAACAAAGTGTATGGATAAATCAGTACTGACATAAAAGCAACAAAAAACAGAAGATTTAGCATATCCACTTTCAAGTTTTTGAACTTTCCATAGGAATATAAAACAGCCATTCCAGAAGCGCGAACTACAGGAAAATGAAGACCTGATATCAAAGCGTAGAATACTGTAAAAGTAGAAGCTAAAATATAGGCAACTTTACGATTAAATCTTAATAGAAGAACAACTACAAAGGTAAACAGTATTGCAACATGCATACCTGATATGCTAAACAGGTGGGCTAAACCTGTATTATATAAAGCCTCTTTAAAATCCTTAGGAAGAAGCGATTTATCCCCAAAAAGCAGTGAGCTCCCTATAGAAAAGGCAAACTTATCCAAAGTGTTATCTCTATAATTTGAAATTAACTTTTCTCTAAATTTTTTTATTGGTGCTAAATACCAAGGAGTTTCAATTTTGGTTAAAGTTCTATAAACGTAGAGTTTACCATTTTTTACCCTTCCTAAAAAAGAAAGTTTATCCAATAAATAAGGATTTATATTACCTATAGTAAGAATCTCTTGCCTTTGTATTTTTGCTTCAGATGCAGAGAGAATAAAACACTGAAATTTATAATTATAGTAATATTTCTTTGGTAAAGAAGTTACCAAACAAGTTCCAGATACAGGTTCTTTATCTTTGATTTCTATATTAGGGGGAGTGATAGAAAAGCCTAAAATAACAAAAAAGGTAGTGCAAAATATAAATCCTAAGGTCTCCTTAAAGATAAAGGCTAAAACTAAAAATAAAATCAAGACTGGCAGGCCCATATCAATATGAAAAAGGTAATAATTTATTAAGAGAGATACAGATAAAATAGCAAGACTATAAATAGGAAAATATTTCATTCCCTCCCTCCATAAC
>JALUFA010000132.1:516-3110 GCA_027052485.1 Hydrogenothermaceae bacterium | reverse complement strand
GGATACAGATATACGCTTCTTGGAGACGTAGTTATCAGTCTTCCATATGCAAAAAAACAGGCAAAAGAGATAGGCTTTACAGATAAAGAGGAGATTTTAAGGCTACTAACCCATGGCATTTTACATCTCTTAGGATATGACCACGAAACTTCAGAAGAAGACGCAAAGGTAATGTTTGAACTTCAAGATAAAATTTTTGATGAAATCAGAAAAACTCTCTAAAATATTAGAAATTCACCTTAACAAAAGGAGCTTATATGAAAAGCGACCTACAGGAAAAAGTAATATCAATCCTAGAAAAAGAAATCCCAGAAATTTCCCAAGTAAAAGACAAGATAAAGTTTGAACCTCCCAAAGAAGACAAATTTGGTGATTTTTCTTTAAATGCCGCATTTTTACTGGCAAAACCTTTAAAGGATAAACCTATAAACATAGCAGATAAAATTAAACAGATTTTAGAAAAAGAAAGCATCTTTGAAAAAGTTGAGGTAGCTGGAGCTGGTTTTGTAAATCTGTTTTTATCCCCAAAGTTTTTTGAACCTGTCTTAAAGAAAGCCATTACTGAAGAGATGTACGGAGAAATAAAAGACAAAAACAAAGGAAAAGTTAACATTGAGTTTGTAAGTGCAAATCCAACGGGACCTTTACATTTAGGACACGGCAGAGGGGCAGTTGTTGGCAACACCCTTGCAAACCTATACTCTTACTCAGGCTACAAAGTGGAGAAAGAGTTTTACATAAACGATGCAGGAAATCAAATTAGGATGCTCGGCCTTTCTGTATACGCAAGGTTTAGGCAGATTGACGAGTCAGATTATCCATTTCCAGAAGAAGGCTACAAAGGAGAGTACATCAAGGAAATAGCGCAGGAACTGTACGTAAAAGAAAGGGATAAAATCTTATCAATGCTAGATGAAGATGAAGCAATTGAGTTTATGGCCGAGTACGCAAAAAACCTTCTGCTCGAAAAGATTAAAGAAGACCTGAAGCTTTTAAACGTTGAGTTTGATATCTGGTTTAGCGAAAAAGAGCTATACCAGACGGGAAAAGTACAGGAAGCCATAGAGTATTTACAGGGAAAAGGTCTCATTTATGAAAAAGACGGAGCTTTATGGCTAAAAACCTCCCAGTTTGGGGATGATAAGGATAGAGTTATAAAAAAATCCGACGGGACTTACACCTACTTTGCTGGAGACATCGCCTACCACTATGATAAGCTAAAACGTGGGTACGACTTTGCAGTTAACATCTGGGGAGCAGACCACCACGGATACTTTCCAAGATTAAAGGCGGCACTCCTTGCACTTGGAGCACCAGAGAACTGGCTAGACGTACTGTTTATCCAGTTGGTTAAGCTGTTTAAAGACGGCCAAGAGATGAAAATGTCAAAACGTGAAGGAAAATTTATAACTCTACGAGACCTAATAGAGATGGTAGGTAAAGACCCTGTTATATACTTTTTCCTAACAAAGGACAGTAATACGCACCTTAATTTTGATATAGACCTCGCCTTAAAACAGTCGTCAGATAATCCCGTATTCTACGTTCAGTACGCTTATGCAAGGATAAACTCTGTTTTTAGAGAAGCAAAAGAAAGGTTTGATATAGACATAAACTCTATAAATGAAGCTGACCCAACCCTTCTAAAGGAAAAACCAGAAAAAGATTTAATGAAACTTATCGCGATTATCCCAGAAGAACTTTACAAAATTGCAGAGAAGAAACAACCCCACAAAATAACCCAGATAACGTATGACTTAGCATCAAAATTCCACTACTACTACAACAACTATAAATTTTTGCAAAAAGATGACGAAAATTTAATGAGAGCAAGACTTTATTTGCTAAGGGCAGTGCAAAACACCCTTAAAACTTTATTTAACATAATGGGGATAACACCTGTGGAGAGGATGTGATGGATAATGACCTGAAAGACTCAATAAAAAAGATTGAAGAAGTAAAAAAACGACAGGAAAAGATTGAAAAACTTATCATTCTACTGGCTGGAATTTTTGCACTTTTGATATTTGCTGTAGTAGGAGTTAATATCTATTACTCTGGTAAAGAACAAGTTTCCGAGCCAAAAGTAGTAGTTGCAAACGAAAAGGTTAACGCTACATACACAGCTCCACCTCAAGAAACTTCACCAGTGGAAACTACAAAAGCTGTACTACAACCTAAGACGGAAGAAAAAAAACTCCAGCAGCCAAAAAAAGAAAAAATAGCTAAACAAAACAATAAAAAGCCTGAAAAACCTAAGGAGCAAAAAGTAGTTAAAGCCTCGCTTAAAAAAGAAAACCCTAAAAAGGCTCACAAAGAAAAGGTTGCAATAACAAAAGAAGTAAAACAAAAGAAAGAAAATACACCTACCAAACCAAAAGCAGTTCTTGTAAAACCAACAAAAAAGGAGCAACATCAAAAAGAACACAAAAAATCCTATGCAAAAGGCTACATATACACTATTCAGGTTGGAGCTTTCAGTTCTCAGGAAAAAGCAGTAAAGTTTTTGAAGTCTCTAGGTCTTAGAGGATTTATTCAAAAATCTAACGGTATCTATAGGGTTTTTGTTGGAAGATTTGACTCTTATAGAGAGG
>JALUFA010000132.1:0-506 GCA_027052485.1 Hydrogenothermaceae bacterium | reverse complement strand
GTTTCTTATATGAGAAAACACAATCTAAAAGGTTTTGTTAGAAAGATAAGGGGGTAAGAACTACCCCTCTGCTTTCCCATCATCTTGAGGTACAGCCTGCTGAATGATATTTTCAAGTATATTACCTAAAATCTCTCCTCTTTGGTATAACGTATGTTCTTTAAATGCCCTATCCTTTCCAGCTTTTGCTATCTGTTCCCTTTCTTCTGGGTTTTCTTCAAGGTAGTAAACTAGCTTACTCTCAATCTCTAAAATATCCATCGGATGATAGGTAATAATTTCTTTGTCTGCTTCAAAGAATGAACGGGTTGCCAATTTGTCTTCTATCATTGTTAACGTTCCCATAGCTACACTGTAAAAAGGTGTTATCCCCAAGCCAGAGGGCAAGAATGGAGGCTGGCTCAAAAGGGAAATTTTTGATTTACCAATAAATTTAGAAACTTCATCTATCGTTGTAATGTTATCGTAGACCTCAACGTTGTCCTTAAGCTCACCCTGCACCTGAC
>JALUFA010000131.1 GCA_027052485.1 Hydrogenothermaceae bacterium | reverse complement strand
GTTTTTCCACTGTGGAAATATTTTTTTCGATATTTTTGTAATTCTTCTGCTTTATCAAATAAAGGTTAGACGTAATTACAGATATTGGAGTCTTTAAATCGTGGGAAACGTTTTGAATAAACTCCTCTTGCTTTTTTACCGCCTCTTTAAGCGGTTTTAGTATGTACTTTGATATATAAAAGGCAAAAATCAGTATTGCCACCGATATAACGAAAAAAACGTAAAAGGTTATCGCCTTTAGTGTGTAGAGGTTTAAAAGTATCCTTTTCAAGGATTTACCAACGAAGATGTATATCTCATCAAAGTTTTTGTTTACCCTGAGACCGTAAATAACGTTGTCATCGTAAACCCTGAAACCTTCAAAAAACTCTTTAACATTACACATCTTGCCTTTATAAGAAAACGTTCCTGTTGTTTTATTGTATATACAGATAAACGTATCATCGGGGAGGTTTATCTTTTCCAGTACATAAGCAGGAGTGATAAATGGTTTTTCTATCTCTCTCGCCACTTTAAAAGCTAGACTTTTTAGGTAATCGCTTGTTTCGTAAACTATCTGTTCTTTGTAAAAGTAGTACACTGTACCGCCGAAGGCAGAAAGAATTATCGTTGCAACGACAGATATAAAAAGAGTTATTTTTAGGCGGGCTTTTGTAAACTCATCAAACTTCATTCTATCTTATAGCCTACTCCCGGAATGTTTTTTATAAGCTCCTTATCCCCTAACATCTTTCTTAACAGTTTTATGTTTGCCCTTACAGTTTCTTTTGTAGGATAATCGTTTAAATCCCAGCATTTATTCATCAAAGATTCGTAAGTTATCACAGAACCTCTATTCCTTAATAGCTGCTCCAGAATACAAAATAGCTTTGGAGAGAGTTCAATCTCTTGGTTTGCTTTATACACCTTTTTTGCAGTTAAATCAAACGTAAAATCTCCAATTTTGTAGATATCACTTTTTTGGTAGGAGTTTCTTCTGATTAAAGCCCTTATTCTGGCTAAAAGCTCTTCTATTTCAAAAGGTTTGGAAAGATAATCGTCGGCTCCTATGTCAAGACCTTTTACCTTGTCTGAAAGGCTGTCTTTTGCAGTTAACATAAGTATGGGAGTATTTACCCCTTTTTGCCTTAGTATCTGGCAGACCTGATAGCCGTCTATCTTTGGAAGCATAATATCAAGGATTATAACGTCCGGCTCTACCATCTTTGCCATTTCAAGACCTTCCTCCCCATCAAACGCAACTTCCACGTTATAGCCGTTAAGTTCTAAAATCTCTTTCAAGCTTTCATTAAGGTCTACATTGTCTTCCACTATTAAAACCTTCATCTCTCACCCCACATATTTTTCTTTTATGTACTTTTTTATCTCATCTTCAGTTTTTAGCTGTTTATCGAGGTACTTTTTAAAGACATCTTCTATTATTACAGAAAATTGTGGTGAAGGCTTTAGTCCTAAATCTTTTAACATCTTTCCTGAGATTATCTTCCCTTTCTGGTTCATTGTTTGATAAATATGTATCAACTGCTTTTCTTTTTCATCTGTGAAGTACGAGATAAGAAGGATAAATGTCTCTGGCTTTATTCCTTTTATAAGCTCATATAAATTACTAAGTTTATCTGTTTTTTTTACTTTTTCTTTAGCCTCATGAAACTCCTGTAAAACAGGAAAAACCTCCTTAAAATGGTACTTTTCAAGGTATTTATAAGCTATCTCTAAAGGAAGCTCATAAAGTAAACCTGAAAGGTAAATGACTGGTCGCGAAATTTCTCTTTTTAAAAACATCTCAGAAAACATATTGTAGTTATTATGTATTCTACTGATAAAACCTAACTTTTCTTCATTAAAGATTGCCTCTGGAAAAAGTTCTTTCAGGATGTTGTAGCTTTGCATTAATGAAAGGATGGTTAGAACTTTTTCTTCTTTAAAGGTCAGGTTTAGCTCAAGATTTATTCTCCCTGCAGGTGCATAAGATAAAAACCCATTATCAACAGCAAACTTTAAAAGCTTTTCTGTGGTTTTCCCCAGTTTAAAATCAAACCTTCCAGCAAACCTAACAGCCCGAAGTATCCTTATAGGGTCTTCTATAAAACTTAATTCGTGTAGAACCCGTATAACCTTATCTTTGATATCTTTGTAGCCGTTAAAAAAGTCAAGTAGAGTTCCAAAGTTTTCTCCTGTGATATCTATAGCTAAGGTATTAATAGTAAAGTCTCTACGGTATAAATCCTCCCTGAGAGATGCCTTTTCTACTTTTGGGTATGCTCCTGGATAATCGTATGTCTCTTTACGTGCTGTTGCAAGGTCAAGCTTAAGGTTGTCGCTCACCCTAACTGTAGCCGTTAAAAACTCATCAAATGTGTGGAATTTATATCCTTTTTCTCTGGCAAATCGTTTTGCCAGTTTTGTTGCGTCTCCTTCTACAATAATATCTATGTCAAGGTTTTTTCTTCCCATGAATATATCGCGAACAATTCCCCCAACTAGGTAAGCTCTCATATTAAGTTTTTCAGCTACACCTCCAAGCTCTTTTAACGTTTCTAGCGTAAAACTATCAAAGTACCTTTCAACTCTCTTCGTAAAGTTTAACTTTTTTGGCTCAAAACGCATTCTAGATTGAAAAATAAAGGCTTTATCTTTTAGCTCATCCTGGTAAAGGGTAGAAAGCAAAGAGTGTTTTGTAATGACCCCAACAGGTTTACCGTCTTTTATCACAGGAAATATCTCCTGCTGAGGATACTCCTTTACAAAATGCTCTGCCGTGGATAAGAGCATGTCTGGAGATAGAGTAATAATGTCAGAGTTAGCAATATCCTCTATCTTGAGATAACCAAGGTTATGCTTTTTTGCCTTTTGTATCGTTTGAGAGTTTACAACTCCCAAAAATTTTCCATTGTTATCAACAGCTATACAAAAAGGTTCACTTAGCTTATCTATCTGTTCTAAGTTTGTATCTGATTTCAGCAGGCAAAAATCTTTCAACATCACATCTTTTACTGTTTTATTTTCCGTATTTAAAAGCAGCGTTTCTTCCAATTTTTCAAGAATCTCCTCTAAAGTTAAATCTTTTACCAAAGCACTTGCAGCCCTTGGATGACCTCCACCTCCAAAGAT
>JALUFA010000130.1 GCA_027052485.1 Hydrogenothermaceae bacterium | reverse complement strand
ATATAAGTATATATAATCGTTGATCAATTAAACCTTCTGGTTATATTATCCTGCTCAACTCCTCCTGGCTCCCAATGAATAGGATATCTTGGTTAATTATCCAACACCCTTTTGGCTTATATACCAATATCTAAACGGTGGTGTGTTTGGGATCCACAACTGTTCTATAAAAATAGATAAAAAATTAGAAATTATTCCTGTTTTTCCTTCAATTCTCTCAACATTCTCAACATAACCTTTCTTTCGGCTGCTGCTACATGTTTCCTAGTTCTTTCAATAGCATCTGGATTCACGGATATGCTGGTTATACCAAACTCCACCAATTTCTCTGCAAACTCTGGGTATACACTGGGTGCCTGTCCGCAGATCGACACGGTAATCCCTGCCTTATTACACTCTTTGATCACATGTTCAATTGCTCTCAACACTGCATCATTTCTTTCATCGAAATCTCTGGCTAATAATGAATTATCTCTATCAATACCCAATGTTAACTGCGTTAGATCATTACTTCCTATTGATACTCCATCCACATATTTAGCTACTTCATCAATCATTAATACTGCTGCTGGCACTTCCACCATAGCCCACAACTTGAAATCTTTATTCCTATACAATCCGACTTCTTTCAACAGATCATTAATATACACTAGTTCATCGATCATCCTTACAAAAGGTACCATTACATTAACATTTTTCAACCTATATTTCTCTCTTACTCTCTTAATTGCCTGCAACTCCATCTTAAATATCTCGGGTTCTCTCACATATCTGGAACATCCTCTATATCCCAGCATAGGATTATTTTCTTTAGGTTCATACTTTTCTCCGCCTTCTAAGGATCTATATTCATTACTCTTGAAATCAGTGGTTCTATACACCACTGGTCGTGGGTAGAGCGCAGCGGCGATCCTTCTAATACCCTCAGCCAACTTATCAATAAACTCTTCCTCTCTGTTTTCCTCTATTATTTTTCTGGGGTGAACTCCAATATCAGCGATCATAAATTCAGCTCTCAGCAATCCAACTCCATCTACATCCTTAGCCGCAACGGTCTCAGCCAAAGCCGGCTCAGCCAGATTAACATAAATCCTGGTCCCGGTAGGAATCTTAGCTTCAACCGCCGCTAAAGCGTTAGGCTTCTTTTTAACGGTCTCTTTACCCAGGTCTACTGCACCTTCATACACGATCCCATGGTCAGCATCAACGGTTACAACCATACCCTCTTTCAACTTTTTAGTGGCTTTCTCGGTTCCAACCACACAGGGGATCCCTAACTCTCTACTAACGATTGCAGCGTGGGAGGTAATACCACCTTCATCGGTTACTATTGCTGCTGCTTTTCTCATTGCTGGCACGAAATCAGGTGAAGTCATAACTGATACTAACACATCTCCTTGCTCAATTTTATCGATCTCTTTGGGACTTTTAACGATCTTGACCCTACCGGTTGCAGCTCCAGTGGTAGCACCTAACCCTCTAACAATTATATTTGCCTCATTAACTGCCTTAATATCCTCATCCTTTAACATTTTCCTAGACTTAGGTTTAAAGGTGGTTACCGGTCTGCTCTGAACTATATATATGTTATTCTTTTGTATGGCCCACTCTATATCCTGTGGTTTTCCATAATGTTTCTCTATTTTTTTACCAAATTTAGCCAATTCAACTACCATTTTATCCGGTATTTTTTGTTTACCTCTCAAATCCTCCCTTACATTGGTATGCACTGTAGTATTACCAACCTTCACGATCATAAACTTCTGCTCGGAGATATGTTTATCCTTGATTTTCAGACTCTTTTTATCTACTATATATGTATCAGGGGTAACCTCTCCGGATACAATTGCCTCTCCCAATCCATAAACAGCTTCGATTACTACTTCATCAGGGTTATTAGTGGTAGGATTAACAGTAAACATTACTCCTGATTTCTCTGATTGAACCATCTCCTGGACAACCGCTGCCAATCCTACCTTCATATGATCATAACCTTTTTCCTCCCTATAGAATATAGCTCTCGCTTCAAAGAGTGATGCCCAACATTTCTTAACTGCATTAACTAATTCCTTATCATTGGGTACATTAAGGAAAGTTTTCTGCTGGCCTGCAAAACTGGCATCCGGTAGATCCTCAGCGGTAGCAGAACTTCTGACCGCCACATAAAACTCTTTATCCCTTCCTCTTAATGTCTTATAAGCAGCTTTGATCTCACTCTCGATTTCCTTAGGGATCTTAGCGTTCATGATGATCCTCTTGATCTCTTCGCTGGCATCCTCCAACTCTTCAGTGTTATACACATCAGTCCTTTTTAGGAGATCCTTAATTTTTTTATTGAGTTTATTTGCTTTGAGGAAATCAAAATAAGCGGTACTGGTCACCACAAAACCAGGTGGCACAGGCAACCCGTTTCTATACATTTCTCCCAGGTTAGCACCCTTACCCCCAGCTATACTCACATCATCTTTGGTTAGATCACCAAACCATACAATATATCTCATTATGTCACCAATAAAAAATTAGAGAGAATATTTAAGAACTTAACCGCTTTTTTATCTCGATTACATTCTTTCAATGATCGGTATTCCCAATATATTCATACCTCTTTTCATAACCTCTAAATAGATCCTAACCAATCTCTTTCTTCCCTCCTCCTGATCTTTCTCAACACCACTTACCCTGCAATCCACATAGAACTTGTTAAACTCTCCCGCCAATTCTACCAGATAATTGGCGATTATGTTTGGAGCCCTGTTTTTATATGCCTGCTCAAGTATAACCTCCCATTCAATAATTTTTTTCATTAGCATTTTCTCCTTAGGATGTTCCAATCCATATTTACTATTCCAGTTTTTATCAATGGGATTTTTCTCTAATATTCGGTTAGCCCTCGCATACGCATACTGAATGTAGGGACCGCTATCTCCTTCAAAACTCAATGACTTCTCCCAATCAAACACCATCTCTTTTTCGGCATTAACTTTCAGGAAGGAATACCTTATAGCTCCCAACGCCACTTTCTCAGCAATATCTCTGGCAATCTCCTCTTCATATCTATCTTTAACAATTTCATAGGCTCGCTTTTTCCCCTCATCCAACAACTCATCTGCAGTATAC
>JALUFA010000129.1 GCA_027052485.1 Hydrogenothermaceae bacterium | reverse complement strand
GCTCTGTATGCCCTTTTTGTCTACCAAAACCTTTTACCTCTGAGATTGTCATACCAAAGTTTCCAATCTCAGATATTGCTTCTTTAACATCGTCTAGCTTAAAAGGCTTGATAATCGCCTCTATCTTTTTCATTTAACAAACCTCCTCTCAGTAGATTTTTCATCCTTTGTAAGAAAGCAAAATATATGCCAGAAGAATGGCACTAGATTTGAATAAAGAAAGGCTGAGAAATGTTTTTCTGAGGTATAAAGATGGAATCTATATTAAAACAACTTGGGAAGAAAAACGCTAAAGATTTAACGTATAATGAGGCTTTTCAAGTCCATGAAAAGATTTTAAATGGGAAGGTTTCAGATATAAAACTTGCTGCCTTTTGGATGGGAGAGAGGATAAAAACTGAATCAATAGAAGAGCTTAATGCCTTTTTAGATGCCTCAAAAGAATTTTGTAATTTTGTTGAAACTGGCGAGCTTTCACCTCTTGATTTAGCTGTTAACTACAATGGCAAAACCAAATCTTGGCATATCCTGCCAGCTTCCATTTTTATAGCCACTGGTGCAGGAGCAAAAATTGTAGGACATGGAGCGGAAAATGTTCCTTCTAAGTTTGGAATTACATACCATCAGGTGCTAAATAAAATGGGGTGTAAGTGTAGTAATAAGACAGAAGTTTTGTTAAAGTCTTTAGAACTCAGCGGGTTTGCCTTTTACCATCAAAAGTTTATGCTTCCTAAACTTTACTCTTTACTGCCAAAGAGACAGGACTTTTACCTTCGCACTTACATTAATGTAATAGAAAAGCTTTTAAATCCTTTCAAGACCACAAAAGTGATTGTTGGGGTAGCTCATACGCCTTACATTGAAAAGTACATCCAGCTTGGGTACCACTCTGGTTTTAAAGATGTGTTTGTAGTAAAAGGACTGGAAGGAGGAATTGAGCCTTATCCAAACAAAGAAACAAAAGTGTTTACAAGTAAGGGCTACTCGTTTTCTATTCTGCCGAAAGATATAAAAGTGGATATAACCGTTGAAGAGATAAATGTTGAGGAGAATGCCAGAATTTGTGAGGAGATACTTGAAGATAGAGATAATCCTTTTAAAGATTTTGCCATTATCACAGCAGGACTGCTAATACAGGCTTACGGGCTAACGGATAATATTACAGAGGCTATCAAACTTGCAGAGGAGAGTTTAGCCTCCGGAGCAGCTTACGAGAACTTACAAATTTGTAAATCAATTACGTCCTGATTTTTTTAGAGGAATGTTGTACTTTTCCATTCTGTACCTAACCTGACGCGGAGTCATTCCCAGTTTTTCAGCTGCCTTTTTAACAACATAGTTTGTCTCTTCTAGTGCCTTTATAATGTTTTCCCTTTCTATCTCTTCTATAGTTTTAGGAAGGTGAACTTTCTTCTCTTCTTTTATTGTAGGCTTAGCAGGTTCAGGTTTTTTTACAAAATCTTTTAAGCTTTTCTTGATATCTACAGGCAAGTCTTCTTTGGTTAAAACAGGTTTTTTTGCAAGAATTACCATTCTTTCTAGTGTGTTTTGAAGTTGACGGATATTTCCCGGCCAGTCGTAGTTTGTTAAAAGCTCTACAAGCTCATCTGAGATTTTGAGGTTCTTTCCGTATATTTTGTTAAACTTATCTAAAAAGTAATATATCAGTACTGGTATATCTTCCCGTCTTTCTCTTAAAGGAGGAATATGTATCTGAATTACGTTTAATCTGTAGTAAAGGTCTTCTCTGAAGGTTCCTTCTTGTACCATCTTCTCAAGGTCTTTGTTTGTTGCTGCAATAATCCTTACGTCTACTTTAATTGTTTTTGAGCCTCCAAGCCTTTCTATTTCTTTTTCTTGAAGGACTCTTAAAAGTTTTGATTGAAGGAGTAGCGGCATGTCTCCAATCTCATCAAGGAAGATAGTTCCCCCATCTGCAAGTTCAAACTTTCCTTTTTTAGTAGTGTTTGCCCCTGTGAATGCCCCTTTTTCATACCCAAAAAGCTCACTTTCTAAAAGGTCTTCAGGGATTGCAGCACAGTTTATCTTTACAAATGGTTTGTCTCTTCTATCCGATAAGCTGTGTATGGCCTTTGCAAAAACTTCCTTTCCAACCCCGCTTTCCCCTGTTAAGAGTACAGTTGCCGGTGTGTTTGCAACGCTTTTTATTGTGTCTACTATCTCTAAAGTCTTGATACTGTTGGCGACAATCCCTTCTATCCCTGACTTAGAGTATATATTTGTTAGTTTTTTCTCTAAGTTTTTCTTTTCAGTCTCAATCTTTTCCCTTTCTTTTTCAAAGTCTGAGTAAAGTTTGATGTAGTTTCCGAGGATATTGGCAATCATAACCAAAAAGTCTGTGTGGCTCTTTAACGACTCTTTCTGGGAGTAAGGCTTGTCTACAGCCAGAACTCCAATGGTTTTTTCCCCTATTTTTATCGGAACTGCTATAAAGGAGATTTTTTCATACGGGTTGTTAAGGTCTCTCTTTAGTTTGTTTAAAAACTCTTTTTCCTTTGATATATCTGGTATAACGATTGGTATTCCGTGTTTCCAAACCTTTCCTACTATTCCTTCTCCTTTTTTGTATGAAACCTTAGTTTTCCCGACACTTTCAAGCTTGTTTGTAATAGGATTTTCTAAAGTGATAAAGACGTTATCATAAGATAGATACGAAACGAGAACATTTGCTACGTATTCTAAAATGCTTTTTATATCTTTTGAAGATGTTAGCGATTTTGTTATGTCATATAAAACCGATAGCTGAACTTTCTCTAGCAAATTTCACCTTTTACAAAAATTACAATTTTGTAAGATTATACCATTCTAGGTAGCATTTAAACTATGTAAAAGATATACTTAGATTTCAAAAATGTAATTATGGGAGGATACTATGCGTGTTTTAAATGCTAGGGAGATGGCTTTTGCCGATGAAAAAACTATAAATGAAACAGGTATACCTTCCCTCGTTCTAATGGAGAGTGCAGGAAGAGGTGTTGTTGAAGTTATAACTGAAAGATTTCAAGATGCAATTAAGTTTTTGGTGGTTGCTGGTTCTGGAAATAATGGTGGAGATTCTCTGGTTGTAGCAAGATATCTTTTTAGGAATGAAAAAGATGT
>JALUFA010000128.1 GCA_027052485.1 Hydrogenothermaceae bacterium | reverse complement strand
GTATTTATGGGGATTGGATTTAATATTTTCAAAAATTTTTGATTACCTTTATAAATAAAATGAGGTAAATAGATGTCTGAGGAAAAGAAAAATCAAGAAGAAATAAAAGAAGAAAGCCAGCAGGAAAAGCAAGAAGATAAGAAGAAATGGTATGCCCTTTATACACAGTCTAACTTAGAAATAAGGGCGAAGGAAAATCTTTTAAGAATGCTTGAACTTAATAATATGAAAGATCTCGTTGAAAAAGTTTTAGTTCCTGCTGAAGAAAAAGTTGTAATTAAGTCAATGGGTAAAGAAAAATATAGATTATCTTTAAAAGGTGCAAATAGAGAAATAGAAGTAATGGGTAAAAAGGGTATTACTAAGTTTGTCATAGAAGATGGGAAAGTCAAAGTTGCTGAAAGTGTAGAAGGCGATGAACAGTGTGTTCAACACAGTCCTATATATAAACCTGGACAGAAAATTCAATGTAAAGAGAATAAAACAGAAGCAAAAATCATACTTGAAAATAAAATATTCCCAGGATATCTTCTGATAAAAGCTGAACTCAATGATGACCTTATAGATTTGATAAAGAAAACTCCATATATTATAGGTTTCGTAAGTGCAGGAGGAGTTCCTGTTCCACTTGATGAAAAGGATATCCAAAAAGTTCTTGGACAGATAGAAAAAGGTGCTCCAAAGGTCAAGAAATTACTATTCCAAAAAGGAGATCAGGTAAGAGTTATAGAAGGTCCATTTATGAACTTTACAGGAACAGTAGAAGAGGTCATTCCTGACAAAGAAAAATTAATAGTTTCTATATCAATATTTGGAAGATCTACACCGGTTGAACTTGAGTTCTCTCAGGTAGAGAAGATATAAGTTCAAGCGGTTAAGCTTAAAGAACTCAAGGAGGTGTAATTTTTATGGCTAAGAAAGTAGTAGGAACAATTGAGCTGATGATTCCAGCTCAACAGGCATCACCATCACCACCTGTTGGACCTGCTTTAGGTCAGCATGGTGTAAACATTATGGAGTTTGTTAAAAGCTTCAACGCTGCAACAGCAGAAATGAAACCGGGAACAATAGTTCCGGTTGTAATTACTGTTTACTCTGATAGGTCTTTTACATTTATCCTTAAAACTCCACCGGCATCTTATCTGCTTAAAGAGGCTGCAGGAATCAAAAAAGGTGCTTCAGACCCAAAAAGAGAAAAAGTGGGAAAAGTTACGAAAGAGCAGCTTAAAGAAATAGCAGAAATAAAACTGAAAGACCTTAACACAGAGGATATCAATCAGGCAATGAAAATTATTGCAGGAACTGCCCGTTCAATGGGAATTGAAGTTGAAGGATTGGAGGCATAGCCATGGCGAAAAGAGGAAAAAAATATCTTAAGGCTTTGGAACTTGTAGATAAAAATAAAGTATATACAGTTGAAGAAGCTGTTGAGCTTCTCAAAAAAATGGAAGAAGTTCTCCAAAGAAAATTTGATGAGACTGTTGAATTGGTTTTTAGACTTGGTGTTGACCCAAGATATGCAGACCAGATGGTTAGAGGTTCAGTAGTTCTTCCCCATGGACTCGGTAAAGAACTTAAAGTTCTGGTTATAACCCAGGGGGAGAAAGTTAAAGAAGCTGAAGAAGCCGGTGCTGACTATGTTGGCGGAGAGGATATTATAAATAAAATACTAAATGAGAACTGGCTGGATTTTGATGTTGTAATTGCTACTCCAGATATGATGCCAAAAGTCGCAAAATTAGGTAGAATACTTGGCCCAAGAGGACTTATGCCAAACCCAAAAGTTGGAACAGTTACACAAAACGTGGCAAAAGCTGTAGAAGAGGCTAAAAAGGGTAGAGTTGAATTTAAAGTAGACAAAACAGGAAATCTCCATGTTCCTATTGGAAAAATATCTTTTGATAATCAAAAACTTGTTGAAAATGCTCTTGAAGTTATTGATACAGTTCAAAAACTTAGACCATCAGGTCTTAAAGGTCAATACATAAAAAATATGGCTATGAAAACTACGATGAGCCCATCTGTTAAACTTGATGTTGCTTCTGTGTTAAAAACACTTGAAGCAAAAGCAGCTTAATTTGGAGGAATAGAAAATGTCAGCAACAGAAGTTAGAAGAGCTATACAAAAAAAGCAACAAATAGTAAATGAAGTAAAAGAGAAAATAGACAGAGCAAAGTTAATGGTTGTTTTTGATTTTACCGGTATAGATGCCAACGCAATGGCAGATTTTAGAAAAGAAATTAGAAAAAAGGATGCAGAAATCAAAGTAATTAAAAATTCTATTCTTTACAGGGCTTGCAACGGAACTGAACTTTATGATAAAATTGATATTTTCCAGGGGCCTTCTGCTGTAATATTTGCATATGAAGATATAGTTGCAGCTGCAAAGGCTTTAAAAGAATTTTTAAAGAATAATGAAAGTGCTAAAGTTAAAGCAGGACTGGTTGAAGGTGCCTTTGCTACACCTGAAAAGATTGATGAGCTTGCTTCACTGCCAAGCAGGGAAGAGCTACTTGCACAACTGTTTGCTACAATGATGGCACCAGTTACAAACTTCGTGCGTGTGCTTAATGCTGTTCCGCAAAAAGCGGTTATGGTATTAAATGCAATTAAAGAAGAGAAAGAAAAACAAGGCTAATAAAAATTTGAAAAAATTTAAGGAGGTTTAAATACTATGGCAACAATCTCAAAGGAAGAAATCAAAGAAGCTATCAAAAACATGACTGTTTTAGAGCTCGCAGAGCTCGTTAAAGAGTTAGAAGAGGAGTTTGGAGTTTCTGCTGCTGCAATGGTGGCTGCTGCTCCAGCTGCAGGTGGTGCTGCTGCAGGTGCTGCTGCAGAAGAAAAAACTGAATTTGATGTAATCCTCCAAAGCCCAGGAGACAAAAAGATCAACGTTATCAAAGTTGTTAGAGAAATCACAGGACTTGGACTTAAAGAAGCTAAAGAACTGGTTGACAACGCTCCAAAACCAGTTAAAGAAGGAGTTTCTAAAGAAGAAGCAGAACAAATCAAAGCTAAACTTGAAGAGGCAGGTGCTTCTGTCGAGATTAAGTAAATTGATTTTCTGCAGAGCTGGATTTAGTTTATAGATAATAAAGGCAGACCATCAGTGGAGT
>JALUFA010000127.1 GCA_027052485.1 Hydrogenothermaceae bacterium | reverse complement strand
CTTTAGAGACAAACCACCAAACTTTCACACTGCAGTTTTCAGATGGAAGTCAACTCCTCCAGGAACTTTACCTACAGATGAAGACCTTTTACACGTTTTAAACTGGGGATTACCTCAAACTCCAATGCCTTCATTTAAACTTGTTCCAGAAATTCAAAAAAGAGCGGTTATCGCTTACATCAAAACGTTCTCAGACAGATGGGAAAAAGAACAACCTGGAGAGTCTGTTTACAAACACATCAAAAGACCTGCTTACTTTGGAACAAAGGAGTCAATTGAAAGAGGTAAAAAACTGTATGCAGTTAACTGTGCTGCATGCCACGGACAAAACGGACAGGGAGACGGCCCAGTTGCAGCTACATTACCAGTTCCTCCAACAGACCTAACTTACCCAGTTAGAGCAGAAGGTCCTAGACCTGAAGACACATTCAGAGTTTTAACTGTTGGTCTAGAAGGTTCTCCTATGCCAGCATTTGGATACCTATCAGAGCAAGACAGATGGGACTTGGTTTCTTACATCGCTTACTTAATGAACAAAGGAAAATAATTAATAGGAGGGCATAAAAAATGAGTAACACCCAAGACCTCAAAAACCTTGTTAACTATGGGTTAGTAAAAGCCCACGTTACAATGGGTCTTATCTTCTTTATCATTGTTGCTTTAATGGGTTTTCTATACTCATTACAGCTTGATGGTATCTATCCTTTCTCAGGAATTGAGTTTCTCTCCCCTGGTAGAGTTAGAATGATTCACACAGCTGGTGCAGCTTATGGTTTCTTAGTAAACATGTTTACCGGATTACTGTACTGGGCTGTACCAAGATTTACTGGATATAGAGTGTTAAGTGATGCCCTTGGATGGTTTATGTTTATCGCACTACAGGCAGCTGTTTTAATCACAGTTATTGGAATTCTCTTCCTAGGACAAGCTGATAACGTTGAATGGGGTGAAACTCCTTGGTGGTTAGACCCTATCATAGTATTCTGGCTGCTACTACACCTAATTCAGTTTGGAGCTCCTCTATATAAAGCTTCTCAAAGAGGACCTCTATACGTTTCTGGATGGTACATCTCTGCAATGCTAGTTTGGACTCCACTTGTAGTTTTCATGGGTAACCTAATTCCAAGATTTTGGGCTGTAGGTTCTGGTGCAGGTGCAGTTCAATCTACATTCATCCACGACCTTGTTGGTCTATATGTTACTCCAGTTGCTTGGGGTCTAATGTACTACTTCGTACCAGTTATTATGAAAAAACCAATGTGGTCTCACGGTTTATCACTACTTGGTTTCTGGGGACTAGCTTTCTTCTATCCAATGAACGGTGTTCACCACTTCCTATGGTCTCCAATTCCAATGTTCGCTCAGTATTCTGCAGTATTTGCAACAGTTGCTGTTGAGTTTGCAGTTACTTCAGTTCTCATCAACTTCATGATGACTCTAAGAGGTTCTGCAGAACAGCTAAAATACAACGTTCCACTAAGATATATGTATACAGGTGCAATCTTCTACTGGATTACTTGCTTCCAATGTGCATTCCACGTAACACTAACTTTCCAAAAAGTTATCCACTTCACTGACTGGGTAACAGGACACGCTCACCTAATTATGTTTGGTACATTTGGTCTTTGGGTTCTTGGAATGGCTGAATACATCTGGCCAAGACTGTTTGGGAAAGAAACTATGTACTCAAAAGGACTGTCTGAAGGTGCCTACTGGTTAATGGCTATCGGCGTATTTGCAATGTTCGTAGACCTAACAGCTGGTGGACTCGTTCAAGGTTTTGACTGGATAGGTCTAAACCCATGGATTGACTCAGTAAACTTCTCTAAACCATTCTGGTACTTCAGAAGTGTTGCTGGTCTAATGATGATTACTGGTCTACTCATGTACGCTGTTAACTTCTACAAAACTGCTACAGCTGGAAAAAGCTTATCTGCAGAACTCAAAAGCGAATCTGTATAAGGGAGGAGGTATAAGATATGGGAAAAATGGAAAGGTTTGCGTTCGTGGCCCTCGTGGCCGGTATTATCTTCTTCCTCTTTGCTGACTTTGTGTCATGGGCGCTACCTATGTTCGTTTTAAAAGATATACCTAAAAAGTCCATAATGGACTTAGCTAAAGAGGCGAAAGCTAAAAACACAACTGCATGGTCTGACTTCAAAAAAATAGCAATGGCTTACCCAGAGCAGTTTAAAAAGTTCTGTGAGTATGAAGAACCATTCTCGGGGGCTAAAAAAGTATCAAACTGTACTCCTAACGAGGAAACACTGGCTAAGGCTTTAGCTGTAGGACACAGATGGTACGTTGCTGAGGGTTGCTGGAACTGTCACTCACAGATGGTAAGACCAGTTTCCAACGAAACACTCAGATTTGGTATCCCTGGAGTATCAAACCACGTTTCTTATCCATCTGAGTATAACAACGAACTACAGGCTCCAGTTTTATGGGGAACAAAAAGGGTAGGACAGGACTTAATAAGAGAAGCTGCTGTTCACAACCTTGGATGGCAGGCAGCTCACCTTTACAAACCTACTAGCACTTCTCCTGGTTCTGTAATGCCTGGGTACCCTTGGTACTTTGAGAAAGACTCAAAAGGAAGAATTGTTCCTAACGAAAGAGGTATTGCACTTCTAACTTATATTATGTGGCTTGGTTCTTGGGAAGTTAAACCTCCTAAAGATTTTAGACTTGAAGCTGCAGCAAAATAAAACGGAGGCTTTTGCCTCCTCTTTTAACCCTCAAGGAGGTTAAAGATGAAAATTACCCAAAAGACAGTAGCACTTCTTATAATGTTTATCTTTCTATTTGTAGTAGGTACTATCATTGCTGTTAGAACAGTAGCTTACCTTGAAGCTGGAATGGCAGGCTCTGAACTAAAAGGGTTTTTGGTTGAAGTTATAGCCTATATACTAGCTTTAACCGGATGGTTATTTCTATTTATTTACTCGTACCTTAAGGGGGACTTTAAAGATATAGAAGCACCAAAATACGACATTTTAGAGCTTGAAGAAAAAATTGTAGAAGAAGAAAAAAAAGGAGGTAAATACTAATGGCTTCTCACTTAGAAAACACAAAGGCTGTAGATAAAATTACATACGTTACTGATGCAGTTCCTACATGGTGGATGC
>JALUFA010000126.1 GCA_027052485.1 Hydrogenothermaceae bacterium | reverse complement strand
GCGTATAAACCAGCTTATACCAGTGCTTAAACGTTTTGTTGACCCATCGGTAAAAGAAGTACACGTGTTTGTATCTCCAGATGGTAAAGTTTTAGTTAAGTTCATTACTGAGGGAAATTTTGAGCTAGACTTTGACACTTTTGTAGATGAAAGTCCCGTTTCTATAGCAGGTGTTGGAATATACAGAGGAAACAGAAGGTTAAAAATCTTTGGTAAAAACTTTGTTTTCTACAAAGTGGGTAAGTTTAACTTTAGAGTAAGTATAGACTCGTTCTTTCAGGTAAATAGGTTTCAAGTGGGAAACTTTATCAATGAGGTTGTTGAAGAGGTACCTTCTGACAAAAATCTAACCGTTGGAGATTTATTCTGTGGTGTCGGTACCCTATCAATCCCTGTAGCAAAGAAGGTTAAAAAAGTATTTGGAGTTGAGATTAGTAAGTCTGCCGTTAAAGATGCAAACTACAACGCAAGGATAAACAACGTTAACAACGTTAGCTTTTATGAGGTTTCGGCAGATAGGGCTATAGACGTTATTTACGGGCATAATCCCGACATCCTTATAGTTGATCCTCCACGAACAGGCTTAGCAAAAAAACTGATAGAGAAGATAAACCAGCTCTCAAAACTGAAAAAGATTATCTATGTTTCCTGTAATCCTACAACCCTTGCAAGGGACTACAATCTCTTAAAAAAAGGCGGCTTTAAACTGACAAGACTAAAGATGATAGATATGTTCCCCCAAACCCACCACATTGAGTCTATTGCTGTTTTAGATAGGTCTTAAATTCCTCAAAAGGCATAGGCTTTGCAAAAAAGTATCCCTGCCCGTAATGGCATCCTAAAGATTTAAGGAGCTTAGCCTGCTCCTTTGTTTCTATACCTTCTGCAACAACTTTCATACCAAGAATTTTCCCAATCTCGATAATTAGCTCCACAAGCTTTGCATCACTCTCATCGGTGAAAATATCTCTTACAAAACTCCTATCAATCTTTATCTCCGATGCAGGAATTAGTTTTAGGTAGTTTAGTGAGGAATAGCCAGTTCCAAAATCGTCTATGGAAAGCTCATATCCTAACTTTTTTAGATGTTCTAATCTTGGTAGGTGTTTGTCTGGGTCTCTCATTGTTTCTGTTTCTGTTATCTCAACTATTATGTTTTCTGGACTAACTTCGTTCTGACATGTTAGTCCTAAAAGCTTAGAAGGGCATTCGTCAAACTTTAACTGCTCGAAAGACATGTTTACCGAGATTTTCAGGTCAGGCTTAATCTTTAAAAGCTCCTTTGTGTACTTTAACGCTTTTTCTGTAATCATACAGCCAGCGTCAAACATAAGGTTTGCCTCTACTAGTGCAGGGATAAACTCGTTTGGTGGGACTTTCCATCTGGCTAAAGCCTCTGCCCCAACAACTTCACCAGTCGTTAAGTCAACCTTCGGCTGGAAGTAAACATCAAAATCTTTGTTTTTTATTGCCTCTTTAAGCTGGTTTATAAGGATGAGCTTTTCTCTAAAGTTTTTATCAACCTCAAGGTTAAATATAGAAAACTCCCCTATACCTTTTCTCTTTGCCTCCTTTAACGCTAGTTCTGCATTTGCTGTGAGAACCTGCGGAGTTTTTCCATCATACGGATAAAAGGCCATACCCATGTTAAAGTCAAGGTTAAACTCCCTATCTCCCACCTTAAAAGGTCTTTTTAAACAATTTTTAACCTCTACAAGTAGATTTGAGGCACAAGCTTTGTCTTCTTTTCTTTTCTGTTTTACGGCTACAATAAACTCGTCCGAGCCGTACCGTGCAATGAGACTGCCTTCTGGGAAACACTCTTTTAATCTTTTAGCAAACTCTTTTAAAAGGGTATCTCCTGTCTTTGAGCCGTAAGTATCGTTTATATCTGTAAAGTTGTATATATCTATTAAAAACACACCAAGGCATTCATCACTGTCTATCTCAGATAGTAAAACTTCCAGTTCTTGTTTAAACAGGTATCTGTTTGGAAGATTGGTTAACAGATCAAAATTCTCTAGCTTGTAGATTTTATCCTCAAGGCTTTTCTGTTTTGTGATATCTACAAATGTGAATATTCCTTTCTTCTCTCCAAAATAGTCAACAACATCAAAAGTTCCATAAACCCAGATTTCTTTATCTATATTTCTAATAGATAGTATCAACGAGGTTCTTTTGAGTTTATTCTCTTTTAATTTTTTGACGAGGAGCTCCGCAAACTCTTTGTAAGGTTCGTTAAAGAGGTCTTTAAAGTAAGCCTCGGCAAGTTCATCTATCTGTAGTAGTTCTTTTCCGTACTCGTTTACGAAAACTACTTTTTCGTCAAAGATAATGACGCCAATAGGAGCAGTTTCTAAAACTTTTGACATAAATTTTGTGTTTGATTTTATGTGTGAAATATCCTGCTTTAACCCAACATAGTAGGTCTTTCCTCTAACCTTTACAGGAAAAGCGTTAAGTATTAGGTGGAGCTTTTTTCCATCTTTTCTTGTTGAAATAACCTCTCCAAGAAAAAAACCTTGATTTTTTATATCCTCCAAAACCTTTACCACACAGGAAACAATGACAAATGCGCACACAGCAAAAGAGTGGTTTTTACAAAAAGCAAAAAAAGAGGAATTTGTTCAAAAACACTTTGTGGCAATCTCTACAAACAAAGAGGCAGTAACAAAATTCGGCATCAATCCCGATAATATGTTTGTCTTTTGGGATTGGGTAGGTGGCAGATATTCCCTTTGGTCTGCCATTGGGCTTTCTATTGCGCTTTCAGTTGGTTATGATAATTTTATCTCTCTTTTAAAAGGCGCTTATGATATGGATATGCATTTTAAAAACAGCGAATTTGATAAAAATATACCTGTGATTCTGGCGCTTATCGGTATCTGGTACAATAACTTTTTTCAGTTTGAAACAGAGGCGATTTTACCTTATGAACAATATCTACATAGGTTTCCCGCATATTTTCAGCAGGGTAATATGGAAAGTAACGGCAAAAGTGTGGATAGACAGGGTAACAGGGTAGATTATCAAACAGGTCCGATTATCTGGGGAGAACCCGGAACAAATGGACAGCATGCTTTCTATCAACTGATACATCAAGGAACGAAGATAATCCCCTGCGATTTTCTTGCCGGTGCTAATAGTAATAATCCCATAGG
>JALUFA010000125.1 GCA_027052485.1 Hydrogenothermaceae bacterium | reverse complement strand
CTGTATGCTCAAGGTTCACAAAGTCTGTATCGTTAATTTCTATAAACATTGATACTCCCTCCTTTCAATTTTTGAAATATATAACCGGCAATAAAAACATTGCTAAAATTGCCGTGATAACTAATGTTTCACTCATTTCACTTCTCCATTGCTTTTAGGATTTCATCTCTAATTCTTTTGATGTTGCGGTCAATGTTTTTTATGCTTTTGTCTACTTCCCGGGAAAGGGGCTGTCCAATTAGCCCCTCTATGTCTCTGACCTTTAACAAAATTCTGTCTGGAAATCTAAGCAAATCCTCCAGTTCTTGAAAAGCTTCCTCAATATTTGCGTCCGAGGTATCTATCTTTTTTCTCTTCTTCTCAAACTGGTTTAGCATCATCTTGCAAATCTCCTTTATTGTTTTTATTATTTAGTCAGCGTGTGTCTTTACTTGTTTGGGAAGTAGCCTCATCTGGGCACTTCCTCTTTTTCTACAAGAAAGCGGATTTCTCTCTTTCCAATCGCAAATCCTCTCAAGGAATAAGTCCATTTCTTACCAGAACTTAAACACTCAACAGTGACTTGATTAGAAGGAACCCGAACCTCATACCTGTAATGCTTCCCTGACAGGCAAACAAGGCAGCCTCCAAAGTCCAAAACAATGTTTTTTTCTTGCATGACTACTCCTCCTTGAATGTATTTGATTCAATTTCATGCTTTAGGGCTAAAGCTGGTGCAAATGCGGGGATTCTTCTAAATGGCAACTGTTTTGTTTTTTTGTGATAAGTCTTTACTTTACGAGGTTTCCGTGCCTTTACGTAAAACACTCCAAACATGGGAATTTGTAGCCTTTCTCCTTTTCTTAGAACAGATTTAATAGTTTGGAATACTTCTTCCACAACTCGGTCTGCTGTTTCATAAGGAACCTGAGCGTTCTTTGAAACCTGCACCTTTAATTCTTTGTAGGTCATGGCTTACCTCCTCCTTTTTCTTTCTTCATAAAGAAGCCAAATACCCAGCAGGACACACATTGAAAGAATCAGATTTTCCACGGTTAATCACCTCCTTTTCACAAGTCTGTAGTCTTTTGTTTCTTTTAGTTCTTTTAGTTCACACATTTCAAGCAGCCTTGAAATAAGAGGTTCTTCTTCTAAAAAGGTGAATAAGTCCTTTATGCTGGCATTAGTTGTGACAAACAGATACTTTGGTTTTTTTGATGCATGGTATATAACCTGCGAGGCAAATTTCTTTTCCCAGTTGTTAAGGTTTGTATTCAAGTCATCTATTAGAAAACAATCGTGGTTGTTTAATCTTTGATAGTTTTGCTCCGTTTTCACGTCAAAATCCTGTAAAGAAATGTATAGAGGAGATGTAATCCTGTATTCCTGCAGCAGTTTTGCTATTTTGTAGATAGATGCAAATGTTTTGCCTACTCCTGCTCTACCCGAAAGCAGAAGTCCTTTATTGTCATTCTGGCTAAGGGCAAATTTGAGGGCTTCTGTTTTCTTTAAATTTTTTGAAAATATTTCTGTGACATGTCTTTCTGGAAAGTTTCCTTTTAATAGTATCTGCTGGATTTCTTCTTTATTTCTGGGTTTTAAAACTCTTACAAGTTGTTTTGTTTTTGTTAGTATCCAGTAGAATGTATTATCTTCCAGGTAAAGGCTTTCACCATTAACAAGGCGTATTGCTTCTTCTGCATTTTTTGCTATAAGCATTTGAATCACCTCCTTTAAAGTGGAATGTCTTCTTCGTTATCATTTGGAATGCTTAAATCCGGTTCTTCTTCTTGCTCAACGGCTTTCAGGTAATAGTCCAGTCCCCTTTCATTCTCTGGGGATGTCCATTTTTTTCTTGTTTTTTTGTTTTTCTTTTCAAGCTGTTTTAGTTGGGGTAGAACCTGTTTAAAACGACTGATGCTTTTATCTCCGAGCAAAAAGTTTTGGATGCCTGTTCCTTCTTTGAATTTTTCATAATCTTTCTTCAGGTCTTCTATTTTCAGATTGTTGTTCTCATAAATGATTAAAAGTTCCCTAAATATCTTCCCTATTACTGCCTTATAGTTTGTTCTGCCATAGCTTTCTGGAGGGGTATTGTTCCAAAGATTTAAATACCAACCTACTAAATGTTGAATTGCTTTTCCGTATTTTTCCTTTCTTTCTTTTTCTTCTTGAACTTTGTATTCAAGGGTTTGAATTAGTTTTTCAAGTCTTTGATATGCCTTGTTTCCATCCGGAGCATCCTTAATCTCATAAAGCCTTTTTAATATTGTTTCTAATGTCATTTTCTTACTCCTTTTAAAGCTTTGTATTTTTCAATTACTGCGAAAGTCGTTCTTCCAAGCCTTTGGGCAATTTCTTCATAGGTATATCCAAGTTGTTTTAACTGGATGAGTTTCTGTTCTTCTTCTTTTGTCCATCTTTTTCTTGAGTTCACTTTCATCCCTGCTTTTTCTCTCCTTCTTCTGTGATAGCGTAAGTAGTGCTGTTGTTTACATTCCTTTGAGCAAAACTCCTGTGTTATCTGGGATGGGAAAAATTTTGTTCCGCAAATTGGACAAACTCTTCTAAACCTGTCTATATCTTCCTCTGTAGCTTCTTTTGTAGCAAAAACTGGTGGATTTATACTTACCTGCCTGACTAATCCCAGTTTCATTTGTCCTGCTATCAGGCTTTTGATTTTTTCTCTTACATAAGGTTTGATTGCCGGTGGGATGTCCGACATAAGTGTTCCTATCGTGAAGACTCTTCTCTGGAGCATTTTTTGCCAGATTTGTCCTTCTGTCATTTTTGCACTCCTTATATACCGATTTTTTCTGCAAGTTTTTCTATCTGCTGTCTTGTAGATGGAGATTTACCTTTTTTAGCAAGAGCTTTTATGTATGAAAAAAGAAAAGCTATATCACTAGTTGTGCAGCCCTTTTCTGTTCCAATTTGGAGTATAATATTTATGAATTCTTCATCGGTGTTAACTTTATAATGGCTGGCAAGCTCTTTGATGTTTGTAAGGTTTAGAGCTTCCAGCTGTTTTTTTATTAACACCCTTTTGTGTATGCTATGTGGATTTGATTGGTAAATCCTTGGTGTTGTTTGGTGTCCAAGGAAAATATAAGAAAAATTCAAGCTTCTATTTTCAGATAAATTCTTGAGCTCTGACATTAAGAGAGAGCTTTTTTATTTTTTTTG
>JALUFA010000124.1 GCA_027052485.1 Hydrogenothermaceae bacterium | reverse complement strand
AGAGCGGTAATCTTTTCGTGGAGCATCCAAGCTGTGTAATCGGGACCCATGTATGCGCCATTACCCAGTAAGGTTCCCTGATCCATAATTACATACTTTTGAAAGTACGCCTTACCCTGAACCACATCATCACCCGTATAAAGGGTTTTTGTACCTTTTACCTCTTTAGGTATAGGAGGTACGTCCTTTATCTGTATAACTGTAAAGTAGGTAAACAGCCCTACAGAAACTATAAGGGAGATGACAAAGATTAAAAACCACTTCTTTGCCGCTTTGTCGTTAAAATTTCCCATAGGTCAAACCTCCAGATGTTATATAAAAATTCCTTTTATCAGATAAACGAGCAGGTAAGACACGAACATAATGAAGAACAACTTTCTATACATAGATACCTCATCTCCCTTGTAAAGTAGGGTTAGGGTGAGGGTAAAGAAAACAACAAATAGGCTTGCCATCATAGCCAGAATGAACCTTCCAACCGATGAGCTAAAAAGGTCTTCTAAGCCTGAATTTGTAAGAATGGTTAAAAGGATAATTCCTGTTATTCCTGAGACTCCTAAAAATACAGCAGCTATCTTTAGATAACTGGAAACGACCTCTTCCGTCAGGATTTTCTTAGGAGCTATTAGGAAGGTAAAAAACATCCCAAGTAGCACCGAGTTTAGAACGATATGAACTGTGTAGCTAATCTTCCAAATAAATCCGATGTTTTCCATTTTACTTTTGTATATTTTAGACTCTTTTATCTTTAAAATAACGGATAAGACTTTACGTGTCAAATGAAAGGTGAAAATTTAATCAGTTAGATACTCTTTGATTGACTGGGCTACTTTTTTAGGAATGCCTAGCTTTACTAGTTCTTCCTCCGGAGCCGCCGCTATGTTTTCTACCGTTTTATAGGTTCTGTATAGTATCTCTTTTCTTTTCTTTCCTACGCCTTTTATGTTATCAAGTACAGACTTTAGCCCTTCTTTTTCTCTTAGCTTTCTGTTGTAGGAGATTGCAAACCTGTGGGCTTCGTCTCTAATCTGGGTAAATAGCTTTAAAAGAGGTTGGTACTGGTAGAGATCTACTTCTCTTCCATCATCGGTATAGATAATCTCTTCTTTTTTTGCCAATGAAAAAATCCTTAAGTTATCCAGCCCTAAAGCATCTTTCACTATTAACCCTTGTTTTAACTGACCTTTTCCACCATCAATAAGTACCAGTTCAGGGGGATTTTCCATTTCTTTGTACCTTCTAAATCTTCTAAACAAAACCTCCCTCATTGAGGCGTAATCGTCAACACCCTTTACAGTTTTTACCTTAAAGCGGCGATACTCCTTTTTATTCATCTTTCCATTTTCCCAAACAACACACGAACCTACGGTAAAGTTTCCTTGAAGGGTAGATATATCAAATCCCTCAATCCTGTAGGGAAGTTCAAAGCCAAATACATTTTTAAAGCTTTCTTTCAACACTGAAAGGTTGACGGTTTTTCCAACATTTCTGTCAATAAACCGTTTTACTTCCTGTGGTACATCTGTAGAGATTTTTACCTTTCTGTGTATACTAAGGTATTTCTCTAAGTGTGGCAAGTCTTGGAAGTTTTGATTTACGATTATGTTTTGAGGGATAAAGTTTCCCTGTTTGTAGTAGTTTAGTATTAAAGGCACTACCGATGCTTCATCAACAAGTTTGTCTGTTTTTAGCTCATCTATTCCAACAATTCTGCTTCCTCTGACTATAACTAACAGCAGCTTTTCTCCTGCAAAGAAAAAAACGTCTGCTTCCTCTACAGGTAGGCCTATAACTTCCTGTTTTCTTATCAGATTTTCAAGGGCTACAATCTGGTCTCGTACTACTGATGCTTTTTCAAACATCATTTTTTCTGTGTACTCGTTAATCTTGTCGTAAAGCTCATATATGAGTTTTTTTGCTTCTCCAGCTAGAAATGCTTTTGCAGCTTTTGCGTTAAAACGGTACTCTCTCTTTGAAATTTTGTTAGCACAGGGCCCAGAGCACATGCCAAGATGATAATCAAAGCATACTAAATCCCTCTTTGGAAGTGGGTCGCACGTTCTAAGTTTAAATACCTTGTGGATAAGCTCTTTCATTGCCCGTGCAGTTTTAGCAGGGATAAAAGGTCCAAAGTATTCTCCATCTATCTCTCCGTACTTTCTGCTTATCTTAACGGTAGGGTACTCATCGTTGGTTATCACAAGCATTGGGTAAGATGAGCCAGATTTGAGTTTTACGTTGTACTTTGGTTTGTACTGCTTTATAAGCTCGTTTTCAAGTACGAAAGCCTCATAGTCTGAGGAGGTTATTATCCACTCTAGGTCTGCGCTCTCTTCAAAAATCCTCTGTTCTTTTGGGTCTATCTTTGTTGCCTGAAGGTGGCCTTTAAGACGGTTTTTTAAATTCTTTGCCTTTCCTATGTATATATAGTCTGTCTTTCCAGACTTAAAAAGGTAAACCCCCGGCTTTTCTGGAGCTGATGCTATCTTATCGGCTAAATCTTTATAAGGAGCAGCATCCTTCATCTTCTATAAACTGGACTGTTTCTAAGATTTGTTTATAATCTGGTAAATTTTCTTCTGAAATCAAATGGATTACACCGTATCTGTCTGCAAGGATAAGAAACTCATCTGGATTTTTGACGTCAACCTTTTCAAGAAAGTCTTTATTTAAAATCTGGATGTAATCTATAACTTTTACTCCTGCCTTTTCTAGCTTGTCCTCTACAGGAGATAGGTCAACTTTATCTGAGTTATATATAACAACGTGGAACTTTTGTCTCAAATCATAGGAGCTTTTGCCGTGAATTCCGTCTAGATACTCAAAGTGGGGTAGTGTGTCTCCAACTTTTGCCTTCATTAACTTCTCCTGTTTTTAGTAAAAGCTACAATATTATAAGCACGTTAGTTGTAGTTAACAATTTTTGTCATAGTTAATATAAAGTGGTAGAGATAAAGTAGACTTGCTAAATTTTACAAATTTGAGGATATATTTTGGAAATTGAGGTACTTAAGAACCTAAGTGGAGACCTATTTAAAGAGATATTCTTTAACTCGGAAGTTCCGATAGCTATTTTAGATGAAAATGGAAAATACTTACTCCAAAACAAAGCCCACGAAAACCTGCTTGGCTACTCTTTAAATGAGCTAAAAGATAAAACCCCTAAAATTCACC
>JALUFA010000123.1 GCA_027052485.1 Hydrogenothermaceae bacterium | reverse complement strand
ACATATACGCAGAAAGATACTTTAAAATCCTGTCCTTAGAGCCAAAGTATCGAGATTACTCTTACTTTTACCTTGGGTACATATACGAAAAAACCAACGAGCCAAAAAAAGCATATCAGATGTATAAAAAACTTTTAAACACAAAAGGAAGGTATAGACTCCTTGCAATGCAGCGTTTACTTCTTTTAAAAGCAAAGTATAAAGGCCTTCCTAAGGAGGATTTTTACACCGTAAGGATCGTTTTATACAAGAAACCAGAAACGGCAGAAAGGTTTATCAAAAAACATAAACTTCAAGAGTGTTTTGTGTATCCATACAAGAAATTTTCTGGGGTCTTCTGTGGGGTTTTCCTAAACAAAGATGAGGCTAAACAAGAAAGAGAAAAACTGCAAAAGCAGTTAAAAATAAAAGATATGGTTATCCAGAAGTTGAAACTTTAATCTTCAGAGTAGGCCAGTTCTATGGCCATTTTAATATCTTTAAAAAGGGTATCCTCAGCTTTAGGGTTTCTTAAAACATACGCAGGGTGATATGTTAAAACGAGGATTTTATCTCTCCAATAAATCTTTTGACCCCTTTCCTTAGTTATTGAAACAGGTCTTCCTAAAAAAGCCCTTGCTGCTGCCGCTCCAAGACAGCATATAACTTTTGGATTAACTACCTCTATCTCCTTTTCAAGGAAGGGAAAGCAGGCTTTCTGTTCTTCAATGGTCGGAGTTCTGTTGTTTGGGGGTCTACACTTGTTAACATTTGTGATGTAGAATTCTTCTCTCTTATAGCCTGCAGCCTCTATAAGACGGTTTAAGAGCTGCCCTGCCCTTCCAACAAAAGGTTTACCCTGCCTATCTTCATCAGCTCCGGGGGCTTCTCCGACAAACATCAGTCTTGCATTTACGTTTCCATCTCCGGGAACAGGTTGAGTACGGCTCTTATACAAATCGCATCGGGTACAGTTTTCAAGCTCTTTTTTTAACTGTTCTAAAATTTTTAGTTTTTCCTTTAATGTATCTTCTTGGTTTTCCATCATATCTCCTGCAAAAATCTCATCAAAGCCTATCTCTTGAAGTACCTTTATGTACTTTTTTAACTCATCCATTGTTAATGGTCAATGCTAGTTTTTTCTCTAGCTGTTTTTCATTTATCGCCTTTTCAATCTCTCTTAAAACTCCCTGTTTTCTTCTTGGACTACACCAGTCTGGAGCTATAAGCTCATCATCCGGAGCTTCTCCTGTTAGTCTGTGAACGATAATATCATCTGGGAATATCTCTAAAAGGTCGGCCACAATCTTTGCGTATTCTTCTAAAGACATTAGTTTTATTTCACCGTTTTTATACTGCTTTTCCATAACTGTGTGCCTTACTATATGTAGCGGGTGTATCTTTATACCATCTACCGGAAGAGAGGCAATAAGTTTAGCAGTCTCTATATAGTCTTCATATGTATCGCCTGGAAGTCCTACAATCATATGGGCACAGACTTTTATGGAAGGCCTTTTTTTTGTCCTTAAAACGGCATCAACAAAATCTGCAACTCCGTGGGCTCTGTTAATGTTTCTCAGAGTGTTAATGTTAGCCGTTTGTAAGCCGTACTCAACCCAAATCTCCGGCTTTTCTACGGTGTAAGACGCTATTAAATCTAGCACCTCATCTGGTACAACATCAGGCCGTGTACCTATAGACATCCCGATAATCTCATCGTATTCCATCGCTTTATCGTATATTTCCCTTAACTTTTCAACAGGGGCGTATGTGTTTGTGTATGCCTGAAAGTAGGCGAGAAATCCTTTAACATTCTTAAAACGTTTCTTATAGAAAGCCATTGCTTGGTTTATCTGGCTCTCTACGGTTTCTTTACTCATTGCATACGGGCTAAATGAAATGTTATTACAGAAGGTACAACCGCCGGATGCCTTTGTACCGTCCCGGTTAGGGCACGTAAAACCGGCATCTATTGATATTTTCTGGATACGGCCTCCGTATTTTTCTTTTAGGTACTGATTAAATTTGATCATTTAAGCTACTACCTTATTTTTTCCAGTTTTCTTAGCAAGATATAGCTTCTTATCTACAATTTCAATGAGCTCGTTAATAGATTGAATATTATCTCGATAATCTGCTACTCCAATACTAACTGTGGCTTTGAGTTTCGTTCCCTCACAGTCATGTGTGTAATCTTCAATTTTTTTTCTAACTTTCTCCATAACACGCTTTGCATCTTCAATCTCTGTAAACGGGAGAAGAACAACAAATTCCTCTCCTCCATATCTAAAAACAAAATCAGACTTTCTTAAACTTTCTTTTGTTATATGGGCTACATTTCTTAGAACACAGTCTCCTACAAGATGGCCGTAGGTATCGTTGATACGTTTAAAGTTGTCTATATCCATAATGGCTAGAGAAAAAGTAGTATTGGCTATTTTTGCCATTGAAAGCTGATTTATAAGCATAAGTTCCATACTTCTTCTGTTTAAAAGTCCCGTTAAAGGGTCTATCTTTGACTGGGTTTCAGAAGAAATAGCAAAGTTCAAACTTATAGTACTTAGCAGTCTTCCTACATTTTTTATTGTTTGAATATACTCAATGAGTAAATTTTTAAACATACGCTTTTCGAGAAAAAAGTAAATCTGCCGTCCAGAGTAATGGATATTCTTATGAATTTGATCTATTAATCTTTTATATTCGCCTTCCAAAATGGTATCAAAAACTCCTGATGTAAGTTTATGACCGAAGTTGCACTTATAAGGGTTTAGCTCTACACTAGGATTTTTTCTAAGTTTTCTTATATCCTCTATGAGTTTGTAAAGCCATATAAGGTGATCTTTTATATAAACTTTTAACAGGCTGTCTGAATGTTTTAAAACTCTAAGTTCATCTCTCACCCAGTTTTTATCCTCAATCATTAGAGGTATTAGATATCCATATGAAAAGCTATTTTCAAAAAAGCTAAAAATATCGTCAAGTTCATCGGCGTTTTCTCTACATGTAGACTTTCCAGATTTAAATATAGAAAGCTTTACTTTTGATAAAACATCGTACATAAAAGAAAAGGGGATGTTCTTCTCGTAAAAGAACCCCCCTAGCTTAAAGAGATTTCTTTTAGCTTCAAGTTTGTCATTGTTAACAATATTAGAAAAAGAGTTAAAGAGCCTTTTCTCTATTTCAACAACAGGAAAATCTTTAAAG
>JALUFA010000122.1 GCA_027052485.1 Hydrogenothermaceae bacterium | reverse complement strand
CTCCTAAAACGAGTATGTCTTTTTGAATGCCAGCCTTTCTTAAGTTCGCCCCTTCCTCTGCAGTTGCCACTGCAAGGAATCTGACAAAAGGAAGGTTTTCTAGATGTTTTGAAACGATTTCACTGCTGTGGCCGTATCCATCTGCCTTTACTACGGCTATAATTTCTTTTTTTGCAAACGAATAAACTCTTTCTGCGTTTTTTAGAAGTTTAGTCCTGTGGATTTCAGCCCAGCTTCTTATGGAATATCTCCTAAAAGTTTTTGCCTAATAACATTATAACTTCTGGCCTACAAAAACAATTTGTTAAGAAATCTTAACGAAAGCTTCATAAAAACTTAAAATTTGTTTTTTAGAATAATCGACAAGAATATGTTAGAAGACTTGGAGGTTTTAATGGAGTTAAAAAAGGGATTAGCAATTTTTTCCGCTCTTACTGTAGCTACCTCATCGTTTGCAGTAGATATCAAAAACCCCCTTATAAAAACCTTATACGAAAAAGGTATCCTAACAGAAGAAGAGGCTTTAAAGCTTGATAAAAGAGCATCCACAAAAATTGAATCAAAAGACAAAAAAATTAAGATTGGAGGCGTAGGATATATAGGATATACATACATTGACAGGAAAAATGGGACTGACAGTGGAGATTTTGAGATAAGAAGAGGATACTTTATAACAAAGTTTTATCTAAATGACAAAGATTACGTTAGATTTACCCTTGATGTCACAAAGCATCATCACAACGATAATGCAAACAATGGCCAAGAGATAGATATAAAGCTTAAACACTTTTACCTTTACAAAGATATATCAAACTACGTTCCTTCTACAGGCTTTGAGTTTGGGCTAGTACACACCCCTTGGCTTGACTATGAGGAGCACTCAGGTTGGTGGTATAGGTCTATTTCAAAAACCTTTTACGAATCTGCAAATGGGGCACATCTTCTTCCTTCTGCTGACCTTGGAGTAGATTTTAAAACAAAAACTAAATTTATCTCTGCTGAATATGGAATTTTTAATGGTGAAGGATACGATCACATAGGACAGAGTGATAAAGGGAACAAAGGAAATTCTGTTTCTATAGAAGGAAGATTAACTTGGCACATATACGGAGGTGGAACTCTAAGATACATAAGAGGTCATGGGAAGGTTCCTAAACTTAATCCTCTAAAGGATACATATACAAACATATCTCTACACGGTTTAGATAGTATAAATCATAGGGGCTCTAATAAAGACTTAACTGTGTATCATATACATGCAGTATATAATCAGCCACTATTCTTGGTAGCAGGCCAGTACATTAAATCTTCATGGATAGACAACTCAGAACAGGATGGATATGGGTACTCATTTAACTTTGAAGTTAGACCTCTCTTAGAGCATCGAATTTCATTTTTTGGTAGATACGATAACTGGAATAGTGATAATAATCAGTTTGATAGAAAGCAGTATATTTATGGGGTTGCATGGTATATGAATAAATACATTAAGTGGATTGTAAACGCTATAAATACCGATTATGATAAAAACAATACAAGAGATGAAAACAGGTATATGCTTACAGCAGATTTAGAATTTTAACTGTTAGGAGGAAACAAAGATGTTAAAGAAAAAAATTGCAGTAGGACTTGGAATACTATCTTTAGGAGTTTCAGCTTTTGCCTCTGACGTTATAAATGGTGCCGGTGCAACGTTCCCATACCCTGTATACTCTGCATGGGCTTACATGTACTACAAAGCAACTGGAGTAAAGGTTAACTACCAGTCTATAGGTTCAGGTGGTGGTATAAGACAGATTGTTAACAGAACCGTTGATTTTGGAGCATCTGACGCCCCACTACCCCCAAATAAGCTTGATGAGTATAAACTCTACCAATTTCCAGCGATAATAGGTGGAGTTGTACCAGTGGTAAACATTCCTGGTGTAAAAGCTGGCCAGCTAAGACTAGATGGTTATACGATCTGTCATATTTACCTTGGAGATATAAAGTACTGGGATAACCCAGCGTTGAAAAAGCTAAACCCAAAGTTAAAACTCCCCCATAAACCTATTAGGGTAATCCACAGGGCAGACAGCTCCGGAACAACAGCCATATTTACCCACTACCTTGCTGGGACATGTGAAGACTGGGCGAAGAAGGTTGGAGCCGGAAAAGCTGTTAAGTGGCCTGTTGGCATCGGCGGAAAGGGAAACGAAGGGGTAGCAAACTACGTAAAAAGACTTAAGTACTCTATCGGTTATGTTGAGTTTGCGTATGCAAAACAAAACAGACTCGCATATACACTTCTTAAAAATCCTGCAGGAAACTTTGTGGCGCCATCTATTGAGACCTTCAGAGCTGCCGGTGAAAGTGCAAACTTTGACCCTAAAAAACATTTTTACCTTTGGATGGTAAACGCCCCTGGTAAGAACGCATGGCCTATAGCCGGCGCATCTTTCATTCTTGAGGCTAGAGAAAAGAAAGACGTAGATAAAAAGGTTAACAAATTTTTCAAATGGGCTTTCGAACATGGCGATGATATAGCAATAAGACTTGATTACGTACCTCTTCCACAAAACCTAAAACAGAAAATTTATAACTACTGGAAAGAGCATGGCATCTATCCAGATAACTAAGAGGATAGGTTAAAACAATGGGAAGGTTAAGACAGCTGCCTTTAGCGGATATAATCTTTGGGGTTATATCCTTTTCTGCCTCGTTTTTGGTTTTATCTCTGGTTTTTTCTACAATACTGGTTCTATACAATGAGTCTTCCTTAGCTATTCACAGATTTGGGATTATAAACTTTATCCTGACAGAGGACTGGGACCCCGTTAGAGAAATTTTTGGTGCTGCAGCCCCTCTATACGGGACAATAGTTACGACAATTTTATCTCTAATATTTGCTATTCCTATAGCGCTGGGAATTGCAATATTTTTAACAGAAGTTGCACCTAAATTTTTAAAAACTCCAATAGGTATTGCTATTGAGATGCTTGCGGCAATTCCAAGTATCATTTATGGTATGTGGGGGCTTTTTACCCTTGCACCTATAATGGGAGAGTACATTGAACCTGCCCTACAGAAAACGTTAGGCAAGCTCCCAGTCATTGGAGTTTTATTCCAAGGTGATACAACAGGAATAGACCTTTTTACAGCAAGTGTGGTTTTAAGCATCATGATTATCCCGTTTATAGCCAGTAT
>JALUFA010000121.1 GCA_027052485.1 Hydrogenothermaceae bacterium | reverse complement strand
AGATTTTGTCAAGCAGTTTTACCCTTCAAAAAATATTATCAGGCATAGCAACTCTATAATAGTATTTGACGATATAAACCCACATAAAAAAACACTAGGACTTTTTGGTCATCTAGACACTGTTCCTGGTGAAAACGAGTACACAGGACAGATTATAGACGGAAAGCTTTACGGTTTAGGTGCCAGTGATATGAAGGCTGGCCTTGCTGTAATGATGGGGCTTATAGAATATTTCTCTAGTAAAGAAAAAAGGTTCAATACTGTATATGTGTTCTATGAAAAAGAAGAAGGACCATACCTAGAAAATGGCTTAGAGCCACTCTTACAAAATTACAAGATACTAAAAAAAGTTGACCTTGGATTTGCACTAGAACCTACCAATAATAGAATACAGGCTGGATGCTTAGGTACAATGCATGCCTCAGTGATATTCCAAGGTAAAAGAGCCCACTCTGCACGTCCTTGGCAGGGTGAAAATGCCATCCATAAATCGGCAGAGTTTTTACAAAGGCTGGCTAACTTTGGTAGTAAAGAGTATGAGTTTGATGGGTTAAAGTTTTATGAAGTTATGAATGCAACGATGGTAGATTTTTCAGGAGGGAGGAACATCATTCCTGAAGAGTTTGTTATTAATGTAAACTACCGTTTTGCCCCAGGCAAAAGTATAGAAGAGGCACAAAAAGACGTCCTAGAAATTGTAGGAACTGATGCAAAGGTTGAGTTTACAGACCTATGCCCTTCTGGAAGGGTTTGTTTAGACAATCAAATATTACAGGAGTTTATAGATAGATACTCATTGCCAGTAGAGGCTAAACAGGCGTGGACTGATGTTGCTAGACTTTCTCTCTATGGAATAGATGCCGTTAACTTTGGACCCGGTAATGCAGAACAAGCTCACCAAAAGAATGAGTACGTTGAAACAAAAAACATTATTGAAAATTTTAACTATTTTAAGGATTTTATACAACCTTAGTCTTTATTACTTTCAGCTATCTCTACTGCTTTTATCATAGCTTTAGCTTTATTTACCGTTTCCATATACTCATTTTCAGGTACTGAGTCGGCAACTATTCCAGCACCAGCCTGAACGTAAATATTATCACCCTGTACTACAGCAGTTCTTATGGCTATAGCCATATCTAGATTACCATCAAAAGAAATGTATCCTACAGCCCCAGCATAAACTCCCCTTTTATCAGGTTCAAGCTCCTCTATTATCTGCATTGCCCTTACTTTTGGGGCACCACTAACTGTCCCTACAGGGAAAACAGAAATAAGAACATCAAGTGGCGTCAAATCCTCCCTCATACTACCTGACACATCAGAAACTATATGCATGACGTGGGAGTAGTTTTCTATATACATAAATCTGTCAACCTTTACAGAAGATGGCTCGGCAACCTTTCCAACGTCATTACGGGCTAAATCAACAAGCATTAAATGTTCTGCCCTTTCCTTTTCATCTGATAGGAGGTCTTCCCTAAGACGTTGGTCTTCTTCTGGAGATTTACCCCTAGGACGGGTACCTGCTATAGGTTTTGTTAAGATTTTTTTATCCTTTACCGATACAAGTATCTCAGGAGAAGAACCTATAAGTTTGATGTCATTTAAGTCTATATAAAACAGGTAAGGCGATGGATTTATAACCCTTACCGCTCTATAAATGTCTATTGGCTCTGCCTTTAAAGTTTTAGAAAACCTCTGGGATAAAACAACCTGAATGATATCTCCTTCTCTTATGTACTCCTTCGCCTTTCCTACAGCTTTTATAAACTCGTCTTTACTGAAGTTTGATTTCCATTCGTTTAGGTTTATCTCCAAAGATTCAGGTAAAGTTATTCGTTTTATCTCTTTTTCTGACTTTAGTTTATATTCTATTTCTTTGATTTTTTGGATTGAACCTTGATAAAGTTCTTCCAGGTTTAAATCTTCTTCAACTATTGCAGACACTATTATTTTTATCGTATTGTTGACATTATCAAATGCTATTACTTCATCACTTAAAAAGATAAAAATGTCAGGAAGTTTTAAAGTATCAGGTTTTACATCAGGTATAGGTTCATAAAAATGAACGATGTCATAGCCTATATATCCTACAAAGCCACCCCAGAATGGAGGTAGATTATCTACAGGTGCGGGCTTATAGCCAGATACAAAATCTTTAAGTTCTTCAATAGGATTATTAACAGTTTTTATCTCTACCTTTCCCTTGTTAAACTTAACAACATGGTCTTTTTTTGACATGATATAAACAGGTTTTGATGAACCTATAAAAGAGTATCTTCCTTTACTCTCCCCTTTTTCAACACTTTCTAATAAGTATGAAAACCTGTCTGGAGAGTGGTTTTTCAAAAACACAGAAACAGGAGTATCTATATCAAGAACAATCTCTTTAATAAGAGGAATTACGTTATACTCCTTTGCTAAGGATTTAAACTCTTCAAGAGAAAGGTTAATAGACATACCAGTAGTATACCTTTTTGTTTAGTGATAATGAAATATTATACTGGTATGACAGCAAAAATTTGATTTTCTTTTGATACAGGGGAGATGACTATGTAGTCTTTTCTGTATCCGTTAACGAGTTTAACGTCTATCTTTTTAAAGAGGATAGACTCTTTCTCATGGATTTCCTCTAAGGCATACAGCCAATCTACATAAAAAGAATCGTATAGGTGAGAAAGGATATGGGAAATGACCTTTATTCCCTCCTCTGCCTCTACTCTAAAAGTTATCTGATGTTTTTTTTCATCATAGTGATAAATCTTTATCATAGAGACTATTTTACAAAAAGAAGAACCCCCACAAAAGGGGAAAGGGATAATATTATTACTCTATGTTGATTTTTATCTCTTTTTCAGATGTTGCTTTTGGTAGGATTAATCTTAAAATACCGTCTTTCATCTCGGCTTTTGCTTCATCTGCTTTGACTTCTACTGGGAGTGGAATAACTCTTTCAAACTGACCGTAAAATCTTTCAGTTCTGTAGAAGTTTTTATCCTGCTTTTCTTCTTCTCTTTTTACCTGGCCTCTTATAACAACTGCGTTGTCTTTTATGCTAACCTCTATATCTTCTTTTTTTGCACCAGGGATTTCTGCTTCTATAATAATGTTGTTTCCATCGTCATACATATCTACTCTTGGAGCCCATACTTGCAGTTCTGCTGGCATCTGCTTAGCCATTGGTACA
>JALUFA010000120.1 GCA_027052485.1 Hydrogenothermaceae bacterium | reverse complement strand
AACAAAGACAGTGAAAAAAATAAAAGACCGTATGAAATAATTTTTTTTTTTTTTTTTTTTTTTTTTTTTTTTTAAGGGTTTCTCTTGTTGGATTAAACTTCTCTTCAAATATTTTTTGATATTGCTCTATATCTTCCTCAGTTGATTTTTCTTTAAGATACATTGTAGGTCTGTGGAGCAGTTTATTTATGATTGCGTTTATGGCAAGTTCGATATTTTCCTTTTCTTTTTCGTTAAGGTATGGCATCTGGGAAAATAGTTTTTCTAGCTGGTATTGTTTTATTTCTTCTGCAAAGTTTCTAACCTTTACGATTGTTGGTATTACTCTTTGTTTTGCCAGCCACTTTTCAAACTTTTCTACTTCTTCATCAATTATGTACTCTGCCCTTAGGGCTTCTACCTTCCTGTCTTGAAGGTTTTTATCAACGATTGCTTTTAAATCGTCTATATCATAGGCGTATACATTATCAAGGTCGTTTACGTCAGAAGCTACGTTTCTAGGAACAGCTATATCAAAAATAAATATTGGCTCTCCTTTTCTCTGTTTAATAACTTCTTTCATCATTTGTTTGTCTATTATTGGTTGTCGTGCTCCTGTAGAAGTAATGATTATGTCTACCTCTGGTAAGAACTCTTTAAACTTTTCAAATTTTATTGGCGTACCTGAAAATCTTTCTGCAAGTTTTACAGCTTTTTCAAATGTTCTGTTTGCTACAAAAATATGTTTTACTCCAATGTCGTGGAGATGTTTTGCTGCAAGCTCAGCCATCTCACCAGCGCCTATCAGTAAAACGTTTTTATCTGATAAATCACCAAAAATCTTTTTTGCCAGCTGAACTGCAGCATAACTAATTGAGACAGCTCTTTTACTTATCCCTGTTGAGCTTCTTATTTTTTTAGAAACCTGAAGAGCCTTTTCAAAAAGCCTAGAGAGGATTTTTCTTACGGCTTTTCCTTCTCTTGCTTTTAGGAAGGATTCTTTAAACTGACAAACAATCTGGGGCTCGCCTATAACCATTGAGTCTAAGCTGGCAGAAACTTTAAAGATATGCTTGATAGCCTCTCTATCGGTGTAGAAAAATAGGTGTTTAGCTAAGGTTTTTTTGTTAATGTTTCCGTACTTTGATAAAAAATCTAGTAGCTCTTGTTTTAACTTATCTGGGTTATCTGTAATGCCATAAAACTCAACCCTATTGCATGTTGAAAGTACACAGATTTCAAAAACTGAGTCTAGATTTAAAAGCTGATTTAGAATTTTGGAGTTATCATCTAAAGCTAGCTTTTCTCTAATCTCAACCGGAGCTGTTTTGTAGTTGACCCCTGTTGCAAATATATTCATATATATCCTCAATGACAGTAATGTAAAATATTATAGTCAAATTAACATCTTACTCAAACAAAAAGGAGATTTTTCACTCAAATGATAAAAAGAGAACATTGGGGTACAAGAATTGGTCTTATATTGGCTGTCGCTGGAAATGCGATAGGTCTTGGAAACTTTTTAAGGTTTCCAGTTCAGGCTGCCGACAATGGTGGCGGAGCATTTATGATACCTTACATGGTATCTCTTCTACTTCTTGGGATACCTCTTTTATGGATAGAGTGGGCTTTAGGAAGGTACGGTTCTAAGATAGGCCACGGAACGGCGCCTGCAATATTTGACTCACTGTGGAAATCAAAAATTGCAAAGTATGTAGGGGTACTTGGAATTTTACTTCCTCTGACTGTTGTTGTCTACTACACGTACATAGAAAGCTGGACGTTGATTTACAGTTTTTTTAGTCTCATAGCAAAACTCCCATCAACCCCTCTAACCGGCGATGTATCAGATTACCTGAAACCTTTTAAGGAGTTTTTAGCAACGATTATCGGAGCAAACTCCTCTCATCCTTTGTTTTATGATGTACCTTGGTACACTTACCTGTTTTTTGTAATAACCCTCCTACTTAACCTATACATCTTATACAGGGGAATTAGCGGAGGAATTGAGAAAGTAGCCAGAATAGCTATGCCCCTTATCTTTATAATGGCTATAATTCTTATGATTAGGGTTTTTACCCTCACATCTCCAGACGGTAGAAACGTTTTAGATGGCCTTGGATTTTTATGGAACCCTGACTTTTCAGCTTTAACAAATCCAAAGGTATGGCTCGCAGCTGCAGGTCAGGTATTTTTTACCCTTAGTGTTGGGTTTGGCGCAATCTTAACATACGCGTCTTACCTTCGTCCTAAGGATGATATAGCCCTAAACGGGCTGGCCGGAGCTTCCGTTAATGAGTTTGCAGAGGTTATACTTGGAGCGTCTATAGGTATAGTTGCATCTGTTATATTCTTTGGTGTTGAAGCCACTATGCAAATAGCCCACGAAGGGGCTTTTAACTTAGGGTTTATGGCTCTTCCTGCGATTTTTGCCAATATCCCACTGGGTATGTTTTTTGGCTTTCTATGGTTTTTGCTACTGTTTTTTGCAGGAATAACCTCATCTATCGCACTCGCACAGCCTGCAATAGCATTTTTGGAAGATGAGTTTGGACTAAATAGAAAAAAAGCCGTTTTAATCCTAGGGATTTATCTGTTCTTAGCAGCGCAGATACCTATCTTCATAAAAGGTGCCCTTGATGAGATGGACTTTTGGGCTGGAACATTTGGCATAGTGATATTTGCCCTGCTTGAAGCGGTTGTGTTTTTCTGGATTCACGACTCAGAAAAGGCTTGGAAAGAGCTAACGAGGGATAACGACATCAATATTCCTTCAATTTTTTACTACATTATGAAATACATAGCCCCGGGAATACTGATTATCATTTTGGCTGCATGGTCTGTGGAAATGCTACCAGCAAAACTAACCCAAAACTCTATAAATGTTTGGATTGCAAGGGGTCTAATACTGATAACCGGCTTAGTAGCTATAATCCTTGTGAAAAAAGCATGGGAAAAAAGGAGAACTATAAATGGGTGAGCATCTTTTAAACACTTACGGAGCCATATTTATGGCTGTTTCATGGAGCATTGTTATTGGCTTGAATGTGTTTTCTTTTTATAAGATACTATCTAAAGAAAAGCAGAAAAAACAAAGTTAGGAGGATTTTATGGCTGTAGAGAGAACTCTAATGCTAATTAAACCGGATGCAGTAAAAAAAGGTGTGGAAGGTGAAATTATCGCCCACGTACAAAAGCAAGGGTTTAAGCTGATTGG
>JALUFA010000119.1 GCA_027052485.1 Hydrogenothermaceae bacterium | reverse complement strand
GAGTTATAATAGTAGATAAACTTTGAAATTTAAGGAGGCATACATATATGGGAATGACAATAACAGAAAAAATTATAGCAGCCCACGCAGGTAGAGACTACGTAGAACCTGGAGAGCTAGTAACTGTAAAAGTAGACCTTGCTATAGCAAACGATATAACAGCCCCACTTGCAATAAAACAGCTTGAAAAGTACGGAATTGATAAAGTACACGACCCAGATAAAATCGCACTCGTAATGGATCACTTCTTTCCTCCAAAAGATATACTATCAGCCCAGCAGATAAAGATTTCTAGAGACTTTGCTAAGAAAATGGGAATAAAAAACTACTTTGAAGGTCAGGACAGTGGTGTAATGCATACAGTCCTACCAGAAAAAGGTTTTATCGTTCCCGGAGACCTAGTAATTGGTGCAGATTCACACACATGTACCTACGGTGCCTTAGGGGCGTTTTCAACAGGTGTAGGTTCAACAGACCTAGCGTACATCTGGGCTACCGGTGAAACATGGTTAAAAGTCCCAGAAACCATGAAGTTCACATTCTACGGAAAACCACAGAGATGGGTAGGTGGAAAAGACTTTGTTTTAACTGTTATAGGAGAAATCGGCGTTGATGGTGCGTTATACAGGGCTATGGAGTACCATGGAGAGGCGATAAAAGCTCTAGATGTTGAAAACAGGCTCACTATAACAAACATGGCAATTGAAGCTGGTGGTAAAAATGCCATTATGGAAGCTGATGAAAAAGTTCTTGAGTGGCTAAAAGGTAGAACAAACAGACAACCTAAAATATACAAATCTGACCCAGACGCTAAGTACTGCTGCGAGTACGAGTTTGACGCATCAAAGATTGAACCTGTAGTAGCAGCTCCAAATCTACCTTCTAACGTCAAACCGGTAAGTGAAGTTGCAGGAAAACCTATAAATCAGGTGTTTATCGGTTCATGTACTAACGGAAGACTTTCTGACCTTAGAATAGCAGCTCATATATTAAAGGGAAGAAAGGTTCACCCTGACGTTAGATGTATCGTTATACCTGCCTCAGATGCGGTTTACAAACAGGCTTTACATGAAGGAATTTTAGAAGTACTTGCTGATGCAGGTTGTTTAATCAGTACATCTACATGTGGACCATGCCTTGGAGGACACATGGGTATATTGGCTGAAGGTGAGGTTTGCGTATCTACATCTAATAGAAACTTCACAGGAAGAATGGGACATCCAAAATCAGAGGTTTATCTTGCAGGACCAGCGGTAGCTGCAGCATCAGCAGTCCTTGGAAGAATAGCTCACCCTGATGAAGTGGTAGGAACAAAAGCTGAAGCAATGGTATAAAACCTTATAAAGGAGGGTAAAAAATGGCACTTTGGGATGCAATTGTAAGAGTTCTCATTGGGGCTATACTAATTTTCTTAGGTATTGAAAAAGGTGGAGTTTTCGTAATTGCTTTTTGGGTAGGTGTTATTCTTATCCTAACTGCTATAACTGGCTTTTGTCCCCTCTATAAGATTGCAGGAATTTCAACCAAGGGAGATGAAGAAGAAGCTACAGCCTAGCCGGAGTGTAAACTGGCAACAATAAAAGACAGACTTCTTGCTTTAGATATTGGAGATAAGCGTATTGGGGTTGCAGTTAGCGACCCCTTTGGTTTTTCAGGAACACCTTTAGATGTAATCCAAAATGACGACAAAGCTTTTGAAAAAATAAAAGAGTACGTAGACACTTATAAACCTGTAAAGATTGTGGTAGGTCTTCCTATAACCCTAAGCGGTCAAGAAGGAGAACAAGCAAAAAAAACCCGAGAATTTGTGGAAAAGCTAAAAGAAAAAATACCTAACCTTCCTTCTATAGTTTTTGAAGATGAAAGGTTTACCACTGATATAGCAGAGGAAAGACTTTCTCAGATAACAAAAAACCCTAAAAAGATTAAAAAAAAGCTTGATAGTGTATCTGCCGTTGTTATTCTTGAAAGCTACATGTCAAGAAATCCCATCTAAATGAAACATATTGCTTTTGCGATAACAGTTTTACTCTTTCTTGTGGGACTTTTTTTAACGTATAGTATTACCAGTTTTAAAATAAAAAAAGATACTCAGATTACCATCATACATGGCACGTCCTTAAAAAGGATAGCTAACACCCTTAACCAGAAAGGCATCATTAATAATACATACTTATTTTTACTTCTTGTTTCCCTGTCAGGTAAAAGCGTAAAAGCAGGAACATACTGTTTTAAAAAAGGAGAAGGTTTAAACAAAATAGTAAAAAAGCTTACAGAAGGAAATGTATGTAGCACAAAAATAACGGTTATTCCCGGAGATAACATCTATACCATAGCTGAAAAACTGGAAAAGGCAGGAATTACATCTAAAAGAGCATTCTTAAAACTTGCAACCGACCCAGTGTTTCTCCTTTCAAAAGGAGTTTCCCACTTATCCTTAGAGGGTTTTATAGTACCTCAAACCTATTCTTTTCCAAAGAACAGCCCTCCGGAGTACGTGATAGAAACATTTCTCAACTACTTTAAAAAAACCTATGGGGAGGACAGCTTATTTGACTCAAGGTTTTACAAGCACATGATAATAGCATCTCTTATAGAAAAAGAAACAGGCTCAAAAAAAGAGTATCCATTGATAGCATCAGTAATATACAATCGCCTTAAACGAAGTATGCCTCTTCAAATAGATGCGACTGTTTATTACATATCCTACATAAAGGGTGTGGATAAAAACTTTAAACTTTTAAAAAAACAGACCTCTCATTACAATACATACCTTTTTGAAGGACTTCCACCAACTCCTATATGTTCTTTTAGTAAAGAGAGTTTAACGGCAGCAATGCATCCTGAAAAAACAAAATACCTGTTTTACTTTTCTCCAGATGGAAAGACTCATATCTTTTCTAAGACCTACAGACAACACTTACAAAGGCTAAAAGCCTATAAGTGATAAAATATCCTTATGAAAATTTTAGATAGATATTTATACAAAGAACTTGCTAAGTATTCTTTTGCCTTGATACTTATATTTTCTGTCCTTATCATCTCATCCCAGCTGGTACATCTACCAGATATATTCTTCCATATAAACGCTGTTGAGTTTTTGAAGGCACTTTTTTTAATAAATCTTTCATACCTTAAAATCCAGTTCTTATTTGCCGTTGGACTTGCTTTTTTGTTTTTAGGGTTAAAACTTAAAGAAAATAG
>JALUFA010000118.1 GCA_027052485.1 Hydrogenothermaceae bacterium | reverse complement strand
AGTTAAACATTGTTGGGTTTAATCCTGCAGATTTAGACAAACAGATTATTCATCTAAAAATTCAGCTAAACAATTTAAAAACTCAACTAAAAAGCTTAAAAGGCTTCGAAATTTCAGTTCCTCCAGTTATTCCTGATAAGCCATATAAGCCAAAGAAACTTCTAATTATTGCTGTATCCTTAGTATCAGGTTTATTTTTAGGTGTGTTTCTAGTCTTTTTCCGTGAATGGTTAGAAAATGCAAAGAAACAACACCAACTAAAAGAGCAAGAAAATGCAAAATCTACTTGACAAACAAATTCAAGCTTTAAAAGAGATTAATAGAGAACTAAAAAAGGCTGGGTATAGAATATCACCAATTGTTGTAGGTAAGTTTGCCCTTACTGTTTACACCCAAGGAATGTATCCGTCTAACATGGTTCAGCTCTTATTCCCAGACCTTATAATCTTAGACAAAGTTTTACGGGAGCTTGGTTATGAAAAGATGGGGGATTTCTACACAAAAGGGGATATTGTTATACAGGTAAGTAAAAACTTTGAGATTATCCCAACTGGTGAGTTTAATCAGTTTGAGGTTGATGGGGAGATTATTAACGTTATCTCCCTTGAGGACCTGCTTGTTGATATGATGAAAGAGTGTGTTGAAGGTGATACAACTGTTTGTGATTTAATCAAGATGCTAATTAAAAGCTACGGAAAGGCTATAGACTTCCATAAGATTTTTCAAAAGGTAAAGGATAAAAGAGCCCTTATCAAGTTTAGAGAGTTTCAAAAGCTGGTTAAATGAGTTTATACAGTATAAAGGTAAGAACATCTCTTCAAGGAAACCACGTTTCCGGTGCCGAGAGGATAGTTTCCAAGGATAAAATCCCTGATGTTGTAAGACACCTTCTACAGCGCCAGTCTGCTAAAGACTTTGACTTTTCAAATGTGAAAATAGAAAAACTAAAAGAAAAACCTCTTATTTTAGAAAAAAGCCTAAAAATAGAAGAAAAAAGATTTACCTCATGGCAAGAGGGACTGGATTTTGCAGCCAGATTTTTATCAGATTATCTTAAGATAGAAAAAAACACCTTAGAAAAACTGATAAAGCAGCTTTACGAGGGAGCCTCACCAGACAAAAAAAACATGCGTGGGGCTATGGTTGTATCAACAGACGGATTAAGGCTAGAAAAAGACCCTTACAGAGGCGTGAGGACGGTTCTGGTTGACTTTGTGGATAGAGAAAGGATAGAAGAAAAACTCCTTTCTTTAGGCTTTACCCCTCGGACGGTAGACGCACTGGCAATCTCTACAAAAAACTTAGCTTATCCAGATATTCTGGCTGAATTTTGTATTTCAGACGATAGCGATTACACAACAGGATACATAGCAATCAAAGATAAATACATACGAGTATCTCCTTTAAAGCCTTACGGGCTTCCCAAAGGTGGCAGAGTTTACTTTGTAAAATCAAACACAGATATTGATAAACTATACTTATACCTTGAAAATACACCTGTACTCATAGAGGATGTAGCCCTTTGATATTCATCCACGGCTGGGGATTTAGTAAGAAAGTTTGGGAAGGTTTTGAAGGATATGGAGAACAGATTGACTTACCGTTTCACGGTAATAATGTTTTATATCTTAGCAAACATAATATTATCGCCTCATTTGTTGATGGTTTGGCCTCAGGAACAAAAAAACCTACCACTTTTGTTGGTTGGTCTCTTGGCGCTTCGGTCTGTATATTACTTGCATTAAGGTACCCTGAAAAGGTAAAAAACCTTGTTCTAGTCGGATTTTCTCCAAAGTTTAATGATAAAACTTTAGGCTCTGACCCAAAGAGGGTAAAAGCATTTATGTTCTCTTTAAGAAGAGACTTTTCTGATACTGTGTATAACTTTAGAAAGGCGGCGTGTGGCTCAGAGTTTATAAACATTCCTTTACCAGAGAAAAACGGAGCAACAACTTTGTTGAAAGAGTACATAAATCTAGACTTAACCGAATCTTTAAAAGATATCCAGCATCATACTTGGATTATTCATGGAAAAAAAGACGCTATAGTTAATCCGCAGGCTGCAATTTTTACCTCTAACCGTATAAAAAACTCTAATCTAATCTTACTTGAGTCCCATCACGCTCCTTTCTTGCATTACAAAGACAAGTTTGTTAACCTTTTAGAAAAAATTGGTTAACAAGCTATTGAAAAAAGAAAAGATAAAAAGGCAGTTTTCCAAATACGCATCTTCATACAACCAATACGCATCGGTACAAAAAAAAGTAGCAAAAGACCTTTTTACAGTGTTTAGCAGGCCAGCCGGTTTTGGTGTTGACCTTGGCTGTGGTACTGGATTTGTTTCAAAGTATTTTTCTCAATCTGAAATTTTAGGAGTAGATATATCAAGAGAGATGATAAACCAGTACAAAAATGCTGGATATCAAGGGGTATTAGCAGATATAGAACATCTACCTTTCAAAAGAGATACCTTTGACTTTGCCGTTTCAAGTTTTTCTCTCCACTGGGTAAGGTTAGATGAAGCTTTTAGAGAAGTTTATAGGGTTTTAAAAGATAAGGGCAAATTTTTAGCTGCAATTCCTGTTGAAGACTCACTGGAAAGTTTTTATAAGCTCGTAGGTTTAGACTTTACATTTCCATCTAGAGAAGATGTTTTAGATGGGCTAAACTCCTGTGGTTTCTCAGATGTTGAGATAGAACTAAAACCTTACAGGCTAACATTCCAGTCTGGTTGTGATATTCTTACATTTTTTAAAAAAACTGGAACATCTTTAGAAAGAAAAGAAAGAAATTTAAAAAAGATAAGGGAGATTTACAAGAGGCAAAAGCCTCTTAACACAGAGTTTAAAATTTTGTTTTTTAAAGCAGTTAAAGGTTAATCCTTTTTGCTCTAAATATTCTCATCTTTTCGCCGTCTACAATCTCAAACTCAGGCTCCAACACCTCATCTGAGGAGAACAGGTCTTTTACGTTGTAATGGGCGCAAATGCCATTAATAGCTTTTTTTATCTCTTCTTTATCAACAACATCTGTTTCCCAGTAAGTAGCAAAAACGAGGTTTCCCTCTGCGTCGTGGATAGCAAGTCTAACCTCGTCTACCAGTTTTTCCTTTGGGTCTCCGTAAAGGGTTAATGTTGCGTACAGGTCTTTGTTTTCCATCTTTAACCTCTTAAGCTCTTGCCTTTTCTAATTTTAACATCTCTTTAAGCTCTGGCTCATAGAAAAACTCATCTCCCTCTAGAGGCTCAAGCTCATCAAGCCACATTGCATTTTCGTTATATTTTGCAAAAAACGGTCTTCCTACCCAGTCTGGGTTTCTTGCCTGTAAAAAGTCCAGCACCATTACCTTTTGGCCGTTGATTTCTGAAACTCCAAGAACTCTAACTTTTCCCGGTGTTGCAGACATTGAAGGCCCTTTAACAGTTCTTGCAAGTCCGCTAACCTGTTTATAGGCGTTTCTAAAGATTTCCCAAGCTTTTACCAGCGGCACACCAAAGTAGTGCTGTGCTCCTGTATCTCTGGCTACAAACATGTAGTAAGGCACCATTCTCATCTGTACCTGTTCTTTCCACATTGTAGCCCAAACGTTAGCACTATCGTTTATATGTCTGAGGAGTGGAGACTGGGTTCTGATTATTGCTCCTGTTTCAAGGACCTTATTAACAGCCTCTTTTACAGCGTCTGTTCTTAGCTCTTTGTAATGGTTAAAGTGTGCCATAAACGCAAGATGGTATCCCCTATCTACTATCTCTTTAAACAGGTCAAGCATCTCTTGTGCGTCTGGGTCAGTTAAAAACTTATAAGGCCAAAATCCTAAGACCTTTGTCCCTATTCTTATAGTTTTTAGGTGGGGTATGTTAGCGTCCAGTATAGGTCTTATATAAGAGGCAAACACTTTTGCGTTCATTATCATTGGGTCGCCGCCTGTGAAAAGAATATCCGTGATAGACTCGTTCCTCCTTATGTACTCTATGAGGAGATCTACCTCTTTCATTGCAAACTTTAGCTCTTCTATACCTACAAACTGAGGCCATCTGAAACAAAAAGAACAGTAAGCGTGGCAGGTCTGCCCCTGTTTTGGGAAGAACAGTATCGTTTCTTTGTACTTGTGCTGGGCCCCTTCAAGTTTTATACCGTCAACCTCGGGGACGTTGTACTTTTGCCCTGCTGGATGGGGGTTAAGTTTCATTCTAATCTCGTTTGCTGCCTGTCTTATCTCTTCCTCAGAAGCTCCAGACTTTATTAAATTCGCTATCTTTTCGTAATCTTCGTCCAGAAGCATTCCTCTTTGGGGAAAAGTTAAACGGAAAATCGGGTCTTCTAATGGATTTTCCCAGTCTATCAGCTCATTGATTACATAGTTATTCACTTTAAATGGAAAAACCTTAGAAACAACATCTATATCAAACATCTGTTCGGGAGTAAGGGCTTTTTGAACCTGTGGTATCTCTTTGTAGGTTTTTGCCGTGTAGCTTTTATATTTCATAAAAACCTCCTTATTTAATTTAATGATAATTTTAACATATAGCTAAATTGATAAAATTTATACCCCCTACACGTAAGATGGCTTTTCTATCTTCTTTTTCTTCTTTTTCTTCTTCGCTTTCTTTGGGAAGAGTAGATTTGCTAGTTTTGGTGCAAACTGGGCGGTTATTATACCTATGAATGCCATTATTAAGACGTACAGGCCAACCACTGGTATGTGTTGAGGATGGGCAAACTTTGACATCACGATAGAGAACTCACCTCTGTTGATAATGGAAAAGCCCACAATCGCAGAAGCCCTCTTTGAAAGGCCATAAATAAGCCCTCCAATAAAGCCGGTTAAGAACTTTCCTATTATCGACAGTACTACAATCACCACAAGGGCTAATATCAGCTTACTGTTAAAGTCTGAGGCCGTAAAGTGTATAGATGCTCCAAAAAACATGAAAAACAGTGCAACTGCAAGGTCTTTTATTGAGTATAGGGCTTTTTCAACTTCCTCTTCCTTTCCGGCTTCAGCCATAAGAACGCCAACTAAAAAAGCCCCTAAAGCCTCCGAAAGTCCTATGTACTGGGTAAACCCTGATGCAAGAACCACAATACCAAATGCAAAGAGAATAAAAATATCTTCCTCAATAAACGAGTCTATAAACCTACTGAGAGGATTTTTTAAGTACTTACTGATTAGAAATACTGCAAAGAATACGGCAAAAATCTTGGCAAAGATTATTCCTATTGTTAGGAATGATAAGTTTCCTCCTGAGGCAAAGGCGGATATTATTGCAAGAAGAATTGGCGCTACTATGTCCTCAAAAACCATAAGGCCAAGGATTAGCTCTGTTTCTGGGTTCGCAATCCTGTGGGTGTCAACGAGTATCTTTGAGGTTATAGCAGATGATGAGGCATACGCTATACCGCCAGCGATGAGTGCTGTAAAAAGGTCAAATTCAAGGAGTTTTATAACAACAAAAATAACAACAAAACCAAAGAAAAAGTCAAGAAGACCAACAGACCAGATACGTTTTCCAGTCTGTATAGCCCTCTCAAAGTTAAACTCTAATCCTAGATAGAAGAATAGCAGTACAATACCAAGCTCACTGAACTTTTCTATTACTTCTTCCTGATGGACGATGTTCCCAAGAATTAACCCTGACAGGATGAAAAATATAATGGTTGGAAACCTGACTAGCTTTCCTATATATCCTGAGAAAAATAGGATAATACTTACAATCCCAAACAGAAGTAAAAATGGCAGGTTCAGGTCATTATGCATTTATACCAAACTCCTTGAAAAATCTTTCTATCTGGTCTCGCGAGCCTATAAGGACGAGAATATCCCCTTCCTGTATAACCTCATCAGGTAGAGGGTTTGTTATTGTTTCATCTCCTCTGATTATGGATATAACAGTTACTCCGGTTTTCTTTCTTATCTCAAGCTCTTTAAGGGATTTTCCTACTAAAGGTGAACCTTTTTCTACTTTTACCCACTCAATTGCAAGGTTTTGTAAAAATAGTTCTTTATCTTTCTCTTGTTCTGGTTTAAAGTAAGCTCCCATAAGAACGGAACCTAGCTGGTTTGCCTCTTCTTCTGTTAGCACCACATCGCACAGTGGGTCATCATAATCATCCTCCTCAAAGATGAAAAGCTCCCTTTTTCCTGTTACGTGGATTACCACTGTGATTTTGTCGCCGTGGGATGTGATAATGGTAAACTTTTTACCAATCCCGGGTAAGTCTGTCTCCTTAAACTCCATTTTAATCACCTCCAATTATCTTTTTTATGTAAGGATTTGTTGCTATAAGTTCAGCTATAAGCCCGTCAACGGCATACAGAAGTATAAAAATCAACATATAAAAAAAGAATTTATCTCCAGCCCTAAGGTTTTCAACTTTCTGTAAAGCAGCCATAATGAAAAAATCAGTCCCAAATTGCTTAAAGGTCTCAATGGCTGAAAAAGGTCTACAACATCAAACAACCAGAGGGAAATGTAAACAATGATTGAAATCTGTATGGCTTTTTCTAAGGAAAGGTTTTCCATCTTGTTAAGAACTATCGCAAAAACTGCGATACTTAGCAGGTCTAAAAGATAAGTTGCTACTGAGTAAAACAGAGCCCTACTTTCGCTGTATCCAGACTGGGTGGTTAATGAAAAAAAGGAAAGGGTAGGGCCAATAGCGTTTAAAAACAGGGCAAGGATACAAAGGTTTTTGCATTTTTTCATCTGATTTTAGAAAAAATCTCTTTTAAAATCCGATAAGCTGCCTCATCTTTTGGAATAGGAGGGATTTCTAAAATGCTTCCATCCTTAAAGATTATTTTTCCACTGAAAACATCACTGCTAAACACTTCTGTTTTGTTTGCAACAATAGCATCGAGGTTTTTTTTCTTAAGCTTTTGTACTGCGTTTTTTTCTAAGTCTTCCGTTTCGGCTGCAAAACCTATGAGGATTTGTCCTTCTTTTTTTCTCTTTCCTAGCTCGTTTAGTATATCTACGTTTGGCTCTAAGGTTATTGTAAGTTCTTGACTGTCTTTTTTCAGTTTTTTTGAGCTGTAGGATGTAGGCTTAAAGTCAGCAACAGCTGCATTCATAATGATAACATCAACATCATCTACAAATTCCATGACCTTTTGATACATCTCATCTGCCGAGTTTACGGTGTACCTTTCAACGCAGTAAGGCTTCCTCTCACAGGTTGGAGCTGAAACTAGATAAACCTTATCTGCTCCTAGAATGTAAGCCCATTTTGCAAGCTCATGCCCCAGTTTTCCAGATGAGTTGTTTGATATGTATCTGATAGGATCAAAAAACTCTCTGGTTCCCCCTGCAGTTATAAGGACTTTCTTACCCTTTAGAGGTTTTTCAAAAATTGCGTACAAAATGGCAGTTTTTATGTCCTCCACATCTGCCAGTTTTCCTGCCCCTTCCTCTCCACATGCCAGCTCACCACAGGCGGGGTCAACTATGATGTGTCCTCTTTCTGAGAGGGCTTTTAGGTTTTCCTGTGTTGCCACATTTTCAAACATCTTTGTATTCATGGCAGGTGCTAGGACGATAGGCTTGTCATAGGCTAGGGCTAGGGTTGTTAAAAAGTTATCTGCCATACCAAACCTTAACTTTGCCAAAGTGTTAGCACTTACAGGAGCTATGGCAAAAGCATCAGCCCATCTAGCCCAGTAGATATGCTCCAACGAGGTTTTACCGCTTCGCCAGTCCCACAGAACCTCTTCACCTGTTAACGCTTTAAATGTCATCTCACCAACAAACTCTCTAGCCCTTGGGGTAAGTGCCACCCTTACAGTTGCACCGTCTTTCTGTAGTGCCCTTACAAGCTCACAAGCCTTATAAGCGGAAATTGAGGCCGTAACTCCAACGATTACATTTTTATCCTTTAAAATCATTCTACCAACTCCACCTGTCCTTTATTTACGTAGTAAATCCTATCTGCGGCATCTTCAAGCTCCCTATCGTGGGTTATAACTATCATCTGTTTTAAAAAGTTTCTATCCTTTAGCTTTAAGAGGATGTTTACTAGCTCTTCCCGTCTGTACTGGTCTAGGTGAATGGTAGGCTCGTCTAGAATGATAAAGTCTGACTTTTCTCCTAAGAATCTGCTAAGGGCTAGTCTTAGAGCAAGCCCAAGTGCTACTTTTTGACCTCCACTAAGGGCATCAACTGATATGTACCTGTCTCTTCTTTCTGCTGTAGGAGCTAGGATTTTTATGTCAAACTTCTCATCAAACTTTACCTGATTGAATGGAAAGCCAAAGTAGCTAAAAAGACTGTTTACCAGTTTAGGAAGGTTGTAAAGGGCATTTTCTCTTATCAGTTTTTGAATGCCTTCTGGCCCAAGAGCAAATACCACCCTTTCGTATGCCTCAATCTGTTTTTGTATCTGTTGCTGCTGGCTTTTAACCTTGTTTATCGTTTGGAGTTTTTCCTGTATAGATTTTATCTGGGCGTTTATCTGCCCTAACTGCTGGGAAAGGTCAATAAGTTTTTGGTTAAGCTGCTGAATACTTTCCTGTAGATATTTTCTTTCCTGCTGTAGCCTTAATAACAGCTCCTGTATGCTTTGTATGTCTGGAAGAGAGGCTTTAAGTTCCTCAAGTTTTTTATCTGCCTTCTCCTTCTTTTTCACCAGCTTTTCAAGCTCATTTTTTAGCTCTTCTTCCCTGTTTAATGCTTCCTGTATCTGGATTAGTTTTCTGTAGTACGGCTCAAGCTCTGCTACTTCTTGTTTTAGCTGCTCTACCGACTGCTCTATCTGTGGTAAGGTTTTTAGTTTTTCTTCAATTTTTTCTTTCTGTTCTTTTAGAGCTTGAACTTGGTCTTTTTTTGACTTTAAAAACCTCTTTGCCTGCTGGTATTTGAGGTAATCTTCTTCGTGCTCTTTTAGAAAGTTTTGTATATGCTGTAGCTGTTCTTTTAGCTCATGGGATTTTTCAAGCTCCCTCTGTAGGACAAAAAGCTCGCTTTTTAGTTTTTGAACCTTTTGGTCTGCTTCTTTATGTTTTTTATAAAACTCGTCAAACTCCCTTAAAAGCTCAAGGATAGTTTTTTCCTTTTCTATTCTTTCTTTAAGCTTTAGGTACTGCTCTTCAAGCTGTGCTTTTTCGGCCTGAAGTTTTTCCTTTTGTGTTGTAAGGTCTTTTATTATCTGCTCTTTTCTGTGGTTTTCTAGAGGCTGAAGGCAGGTAGGACACTCACCCTCAAGGGATGAAACGTTTTGTAGCTGTTCGTCTATCAGTTTTATTTTGGCTGATAAGCTGCTAATCTGCTTTGCCAGTTCTTCCAGTTGTTGCTGGTACTGGGATATTATTGTTTCTCCGTCTCTTATCATTGTAGGAGCAAGCACAGGGTTAAGCTCTAAGGTTTTGTAAATTCTCTTTATCTGGGTTAGCTGTTTTGCAAGCTTTAACGCTTCCTCTCTTGTCTCTTTTAGTACTTTCCTTTCCTGCTCTATCTGGTTTTTTATTGCGTTTATCGTCCCTTCCTTTTGGGCTAATCTCTGGAGGCTTTCCTGTAGATGCTGCATCTGCTTTTGTTTTTCTTCAAACTCTTTAGCCAGTTCTTTTAGCTGTTGGTATATCTGTTTTTGGTTTTTAAACTCTTCAAGCTCTCTTTCTATCCAGCTTAGCTTTTCCTGTAGTTTTTCCCTTTCCAGTATAGAATTTAAAAGCTGCTGCTTTTCTTTGTGCTGGTCTGCCTTTTCCTGCAGGATTGGAAGTTTTTCTTTTGCCTTTTGGAGTTTCTGTAATTTTTCTTTTACACCGTTTATCTGGTCTTCAAGTTCTTGAATATACTCGTTTCCCTTTTCTATCTTACTTTTTATCTCAACGTACCTTCTTCTTTCTTCTTCTGTTTTTTGTATCTGCTCTTCCAGATGTCTTAGCTTTTCCTCTAGCTCCTGTTTTTCTCTTTCTAGCTCTTGTTTTTGCGCTTCCAGTTTTCCCTTTTCTTCTTTTAGCTTTTCTAGTTCCTCCTCAAGCTGATTTTCATCTTCAATGTTTGTTCTTATCCCTTCAAGCTTGTTCTTTAGGGCTCTAATCTTTTCTTTGTAAAACTCTGTAAGTATCTGATATAGGCTCATATCAAGAAGGTCTTCAAACACTTCTGACCTTTTAGAAGGCGTTAGGTTTATAAGTCCTTCTATATCACCCTGCTTTACGAGAATAGAGTTTAGAAAGGTTTTGTAGTTGAAGTCTAGCAGTTTTAACAGTTCTTCATTTACATGTTTTTGGAAGTAGGGTTTTTTTACGCCGTTTTCATACTTATATACGACTGACTGGGAGTTTGCAGACCTTCCAGACAGTTTTATTTCTCTTCTTACAACGTACGTGTCTTTACCTTTTTGAAACTCAAGCTCTACAACGCCCCCACCTTTACCCCACTGGACTAAATCTCGCTGGCTTTTTCCCTTTGTAGATTTTCCAAAAAGGGCAAAGTATATCCCTTCTATTATTGACGTTTTTCCCGCACCGTTATCTCCTATAAAGGCGGTAAGTCCGTTTTCTGCAAACTCAACCTCTGTGTCTGTGTGGGCTAAAAAGTTCTTTAAACTGAGTTTTTTAAGTATCACTTGCTAACCTCTTTCCCAAGCTTTTCTTCAACAGACTTAATCTTTCCCTCTAGCCTGTTTTCTTTCCCTTTTCTTATATCCATCTTTATAACCGTGTAAACCCTATTACAGTCTGGTTCAAGCTGCTTATAGGCTTTTTCTACAATCTCATTTGCCCTTTTTACACTGTCAACCTCAAAAACGGTAGACATTGGAGTAAGCTTGTACGGTACTCCTTCTTCTTCTATCATCTTTATAATACGGCTTACGTACTTACTTTTACTTTCTCCAACGTCTGTGGGAAACATTGAAAACTCAACTAAAACAGACACTTTATCGTTCATTAGCCTATTCCTTGCTGAAAAAGTATGATTAGATAAATTTTATATCAAGTTGTTTTCTGATACCTTACTTACCAAAAATCGTTTAGGAGAAGAGGATGAAGATTTTGATAATAGACGAAAACCTTATGCTAAACAGCAAGATAAACAGACTTGCCAAACAGTCAGGCTACGAC
>JALUFA010000117.1 GCA_027052485.1 Hydrogenothermaceae bacterium | reverse complement strand
TGATAATCCATACTTTTGAGCTAAAACTTTTGATATTTCCTTTGTTGAAAGTCCCTGTTCTTTTAGTTTTTTTATCTCTTTTTCTAAACTTTCTTCTGAAACTTCTTCATTGTCGTTTGGTTTAACGATAATAACAAACTCGCCTTTCAGCTTATCTTTGTTTTTTTCAAAAAACTCTTTTACATCTTTTGGTTTTCCTCTTATAAACTCTTCATGGAGCTTGGTAAGCTCTTTTGCTACAACAACGTCTGCATTTGGCATTACCTTTTCTATAGTTTGGAGGGTTTTTAATATACGATTTGGACTTTCGTAAAGAATGGTTGTGATACCTACTTTTTTTATGTTTTCTAGCTCCTTTTCTTTTTTTCCTTCGGTTTTAGGTAAAAATCCTATAAACATAAACTTATCTGTAGGAAGTCCTGAAGCTGATAGGGCAGCTATAGCTGCAGATACCCCCGGTATAGGTATAACCTGAATACCTCTTTCTGATGCTTTTCTTACCAGTCTGTAGCCGGGGTCTGATATGGTTGGTGTTCCTGCATCAGATATAAGGGCTACGTCTTTTTCTTTTAAAATTTCAAGCAGCTTTTCAGATTGGGTTTCCTCGTTGTGGTCGTGGTATGGGATTAAAGTTTTACCGGTTATACCAAAGTGGTTTAACAACTTTTTTGCCACTCGGGTATCTTCGCAGGCTATATAATCTACGTTTTTCAATGTTTCCAGTGCTCTTAATGTTATATCCTGCAAATTTCCTATAGGTGTTGCTACTACGTAAAGTTTTCCTTTCATCTATTCTCCGTAAAAGATTTTATGTAAAAACTGCTTTACCTTTTGTGCCAGTGGGGCAACATCCTCACCGTAATAAATAATCTCGTAAAAAAGCGTGAATAAAAACACCGAAAACATTCCAAAGAATACGAGAAGTTGAATAAACATATTTGTTGTGAAGCTTCTTTTCAAAATTGCCTCTTTTGGTCTTAACGGGTTGTAGTAAACATCTACCTCTTTACCCTCTGGGAACTCTTTAATGAGTTTTTCTGCAGTACCTTTGTCAGTAGGAATATCCGATATAAAAATTTTTGTTGATATGTAGGTTTTACCGTTTACCACATAGGTATACTCTATATGGGCTATGTAGTGGTTGTAGTTAAGTTTTTTCAGCCTTTCTTCAAGGTAGGATTTTACAATTTTACCCTTTGTTTTAGGCCAAAAGTATATACGTACTATCCTGTAAAAAACGTAAGCTGTAGCCAGTCCTAAAACAAAAACCCAAAAGCCAAACGGTAGAAAAAATAGCTTATGGTCTTCCATCTTAGCCTAGCCGATGTGTTTTTTTACTTTACTAGAATAAACTTTTTACCTTCTGCCGGTATAAACACTCCCTTTAGTTTTAGGTTTAACGGTTTAACGTCTAGATTAATGTTTGTAAAAGAAAGAGGAGTTTTATTTTCTATCACTAAATATGTAAGGGTTTTTTGAGGCTTTTTGACCTTTTTTAATCTCCAACTTATACCTTCTACTGGATAGATGATTTTTATTAGTGTTTCCCCTTCTTTTTTTGAAAACAGCTTAAATGTGATTTTTGGTGCGAAGGAAAACTTAAAATCTCCTGCCAGTTTTATTCTTCCCGGGAATTTAGGAAGAGTTGTTATAACCGTTCCTTTTTTTGTGTCTAAGATGATGTAATCCCCTTGTAGACCAACAACCACACCTTTTATAATCCTACCGTCTCCCTCTAGAGTGATAGGCTTTCCAACTATGTTTACCTTCCAGTTTAAGGAGGAAGCTTCAGATATGTAATCTTTGATGTATCCATTTTCAACCTTGAACTCTAAGATATCCCCGATTTTTATTGGTAATAGAGGTACTGGGCCAATAATGTTATCCCCTTCAGCTACTATGTATTTTTGCTCCTGTACGTAGAGGGTTTTGTTTTTTTCAAAATTTAAGCTGTCCGCAAATGCAAAGCCTGTAATCAGTAAGGCTAAAAGTAAATGTTTAATCTTCATAATATTCTGCTCCGCCCTTTTTTGTTTCCCAAACAACAACTTTTTTCAGTTTTGGGTATTTTTCCTTTATAAGGTCGTAAAAATGTTTTGCTAAATTTTCTGCACTCGGTGAAAAGTCGTATATGTCATTCATGCATTTGTAGTTTGGCAAAATCTCGTCTAAAAACTTTTCAACTTCTATAAAGTCGTAGCCCATACCTCCTTTATCTAGACTATCTGCTTCTATAAAAACCTCTATCTGCCAAGTGTGGCCGTGTAATGGTTCAGGCTTTCCGTGGTAATCTGTTAAAAAGTGGGCTGCTTCAAACTCTTTTCTTACCCTTACTATGTACGGCATTTTTACTCCTTTAACATCTTTTCTTTTTTCTTGTACTCCCAGTAAACAGAGTCAAAAATCATAGAAAGTTCCTCTCCAAAACTTTGGGCTATATCATCAATGTACGAATTTGGGGTTATTATATCCCATATGTACGGATTTGTAGAAACAAGACCTGTACCATCTCCAAGGTCGTATATAACTGTGTTAACAACTGCTAAAAGAGAAACGTTTGGAGCTTCATTAAGAAGTTTATCTATCAGCTTTTCCCTCTTTATCTGTATCAAAAAGGCATTTTCAGTTTTTTTAATAAGTGTAATCTGGATGTTGTTTTGCTTTGCTATTGCTAATAGCTCTCTGTAGTACTGCTGAGGTTTAATCTTGGGATATGCTTTTTCTATTAAAAGAGCTTCTTTTACGGTATTTACCGCCATTCCCTGTATAAACACAAATGTAATCAGAAAAACTGCTATAACACCAAAACCTGTAATAACAATTAAAGGCCAGTTCCTACCCTTTTTCATTGTTGGCTCCTTGTTGTTTCTGTTGTTTTTGCTTCATCTTTTCCTCATTGTAGCTGGCTTTTAAAGCAAGTCCCCATAGCAGACCTACAGTTACAACCATAAAAGTAAAAAATATAATTCCTGCAAGTTCCCACCATGTACTTTCAGTTTCCATCTATCCTTGTGCCTCCATAGCATTTGCTCTTACCTGTATTATAATTGATATTAAGAGTGATATGTATGAATAACTGGCAGGTTTTCCTAAAAACGATGGCTTTGTCAAAAGGAGAAGAGAAACAGCTGAAAAGTATACTAGAAGAGTTATTTTCATTTTTTTATTACAAAATTTTACAATATCCTCACCTAGCACGATTTTTTTATCACAGTGAT
>JALUFA010000116.1 GCA_027052485.1 Hydrogenothermaceae bacterium | reverse complement strand
CATGTCTGCCTGTGTGTACTCCTGGTAAAAATCGTAAGGGCAGTCAAAGTATTCAGTTTCGTAGTTGGTTCCCAGTACTTTATTTAAGATACTGATAATATCGTTAAATGAGCGGGCTTCTCCACTTCCCACATTGTAAACTGTTGAGTGTGGCGCCTGTGTAGCTAGTATTGTTGCTTCAACTGCATCCTTCACGTACACAAAGTCCCGTTTTTGCTCTCCCCATTTGAAAATCCTCGGATTCTTACCCTGTTTCATCTGTAGGTATAGCTGGTATATCATACTTGCGAACTTACCTTTATGGGCTTCTCTTGGACCGTAAACGTTAAAGTATCTAACCCCTACAGTTTTTATTCCCGTTTCCTCTGAAAAATCCCTTGCAATGTTATCCATTATGTATTTTGAAAAGGCATACACGTTTTCTGGTGATTTTTCTCTGTCCTCGCTTAACGGAACGTGTTCTTTTACGTTTCCGTAAACAGACGCAGATGATGCATAAACGACAGTGGACTCGTTATCATAGGCAAGCTCAAGGATGTTTTTAAATCCATCAACGTTCTTTCTCATCATTAACTCTTGGTCTGTTACTGTTGTGTCTGTAATGGAAGCTAAATGGAAGATAACATCAGGTTTCATCTCATCAACTTTAAAGAACAGCTCATCTGTGGAAACATCACAGGCTAAAACTTCACCTTTGAAACCTTTTAGATTTTTAAAGTTGGCACTGGAAAAATCATCCAGTATAAGAATTTTTGCGTTTGGATACATTGATTGAAGTTTTAAAGCAAGGTTTGAGCCAATAAATCCAGCTCCACCTGTTATTAAGATGTTATGAAAGTTTCTATCCATCTACTTACCCCGTTAAACTGGTTCTATGTAAAAAAGTTCTTGGCCGTACTCTACCGGCTGGCCGTTTTCTACCAAAATCTTAACGATTTTACCATCTATATCGCTTTCTATCTCGTTCATCACTTTGAGCGCTTCAATGATACACAGTACCTGCCCTTTTGATACGATATCCCCTTCCTCCACAAAAGGTGGTGCTCCGGGAGATGGAGCCCTGTAGAAAGTTCCAACTAACGGAGATTTTATAACGTGGTACTTTTTCTCTTCCGGTTTTTCAACTTCAACCTTTGGAGTTTCTGAGGTTCCAATAAACTCCTTTATCTCAACTGAAGGGGTAGAAGATGCAACCTGTTTTACTTCTTTGGGGCCTAGATACTGTTTAACACGAATTTTTACCCCTTCAACCTCTATGTCTACTTCTTCAATTTTTGTGTTTTCTATCTTGTCTATTATCTCAAATAGTAGATTTTTTATAGGTTCCATAACCCTCTCCTTACTTGTTAACCCTCTCTATGTACTCTCCTGTACGGGTATCAACTTTGATTTTGTCTCCAACGTTTATAAAGAGTGGAACCTGAACTGTAGCTCCCGTATCAATTTTGGCAGGTTTTAAGGTGTTTGTAGCCGTATCTCCTTTAAATCCAGGCTCAGTTTCTATAACCTCGTAAACTGCAGATTTTGGAAGCTCTACGCCTATTGGTTGTCCTTGGTCTAAAAAGATAAAAACTTCCATACCTTCTTTTATAAACTGTCCTTCCTTTTCCATTGCCGATGCAGGAACGGCTATCATATCTCCTGTGTTCGCATCTATGAACCAGTAAGAGTCTCCATCAAAGTAGGAGTAAGCCATCTGTCTTTGTTCGAAATCTGCAAGCTCTATGGAATCAGATGATTTAAATGTAATCTCGTTTACGTTTCCAGTTCTCATGTTTTTTGCTTTTACTCTAACAAATGCCTGACCTTTTCCCGGTTTTACGTGGTCGTATCCAAGTACTCTATAAGGTTGTCCGTCTACAACGATAAACATGTCCTTTTTAATCTGGTTGATTCCTATCTTTACGCCCATTTCTTCCTCCGCATTCTGGTTAAATCACGAATAATTTTAACATTTCTTTATATCCTGATAAAATAAGATTTGACATTCATCATATAAAGGGGTTTAGCCCAGTTGTTTACAAACATCTCTAAGTCTAGATGGTTAAAGATAGTACTTTTTATAACGACTTTTGCTTTTGTTGGTACAGGTTTTGTCGCTTTAATCGTTTACAAGCTCAGTGGCAACATAAGCGGTGCTGCTGAGGTAAATGGAGATACCGTTTCCTTGCAGGAGTTTTACTTTGAGCTTAACCAGCTAAAAAATGCTGTAGGAGACGAAGCTAACAATCCATCTGTAAGAAAGATGCTTTACATCCAAGCCCTCCAGAGGGTTATTGATAGGCAGCTTTTATATCAGTTTGCAAAGGAAGAAGGTATTCAGGCCACAGACTTAGAGGCTAAAGCTTTTGTGGCACAGATACCTGCCTTTCAGACAAACGGCAAGTTTGACCCACAGAAGTTAAAAATATTCCTTCAGGCTTATAACATCTCCCCTGCATTCTTCCAAGAGGTTTTAAAAAAACAACTCTCTGTTTCTCACGTTGACGACCTGCTTAATGCCGGCGTTTATCTGACTAATGATGAGGTAGAGTCTGTTATAAAAGACAAACTGTCAAAGCTCTATGGCAAAGCAGTTTTGATAACTCCAAAAGTTTCAATCTCTGATAGCGAGATAAAAAGCTACTACGAAAAAAACAAAAACAAGTTTTTAAAATCACAAGAACAGCTGTTTAAAGTATACAGATTTTCAAAAGACCAGCAGCAGGAAGTCCAGAAAGTATACTCTACCTTAAAGGCTGGTAAACAGGTAAACGTAAACCCAGCTTTTGAGGGAAGCATCTCCGAGATAGAAAAAAAACTTCCAGCGATTTTAGTAAAAGAACTAGAAAAGGCAAAAAGCCAAAAAATCGTATTCTTAAAAGACAAAAATGGGTACTACATTTTAGTAAAAGCTGGAACGAGAAAAACTGTAAAACCTCTTAATGAGGTAAAAGGTCAGATTGTAGAAGCTTTAAAACAGGAAAAACAGCAAAAACAAGCATCACAGATTGCAAAACGTGTAAAAAGCATAGCTGAGGCTAAAAATCTAAAGGAAGTTAACATCAAAGAGTTTAACATTGAAGGAAAAACCCCTCTAGAGCTTAAGTTTCTACTTGGACTATCGGATAAAGACCTAGAAAAACTTTTAAAGAAAAAACAGGGTGTTTTCTTAACTCCTCAAGGTGTGGTGATTGTTAAACTTGATAAAATTGCACCTCCAGATAAAACCCTCGTCAGTAAGCTAGGCATAAAAGATATGCTTTTAAAGCAAAAGCTGTCGGATGAACTCTCTATGCTTGTAGATAAGCTTAGAGGGCAGTCAGATATAAAAATCAATAAGAGGCTGTTGAACCAGTGAAAACTCCGTACGCAAAAGATTTTTTATGGCATCAGCTACAGCTTGCGTATAGTGAGATTAGAAAACCAAAGTACCGCACACTCCTAAAACAGTTTTTTGAAGACGAACTGTTAAAAACAAGATTAGAAAAAAAGGCCGATTACAGAGGTAGAAACTACGAAGGTGGTATGCTAGAGGCAACGGCATCTTTGGTTTCTCTGGCAATGTGTATGTACGACAACTATCCAGAGATAGATATAGATCTTCTTTTAACGGCATTTATCCTTTACGGTTTTTGCTCCACCTTAACAAAAAGGGAGTGTTATGAGCGTCTTAAAGACTACCCCGAGGTAATACCTTTCCTGTTTAAAAAAAAGAGAAAAAAACCTTCTTTAGAGCTTTCGGTTTTTGATGCCTTGATAAAACTTGACAACAAAATTTTTCAAAAACTACAACAGAAAAGAAAATCTTTAAGAGAGGAGTTAAGCGATGGAAAACGGTAGTGTTTTATTTGACAACGGTACCCACAAAAACCTCTTACTTGAAGACTTCGGCCATGGAGAGATGGTTCAGGCAAACGTTCACATGATTGTTGATTCAGGAAAGGGAATAATTTTAGACCCTGGGGGACACAAGGTTTACAAGCACCTTATATCAGAAGTAGGAAAGATTATAGGTATTAAAAACCTTGAGTATATATTCCTATCCCACCAAGACCCTGACATTGTTGCGGCTATTAATGGATGGCTGATGGTAACCGATGCAAAGGCTCTGGCTTCAAAACTATGGCTAAGGTTTATTCCACACTTTGGTGTTGATACGTTTGTTATAGACAGTCTTATAGGCATAGATGATGAAGGAGGAATTTTAAAGCTTGGAGAAAGCGAGCTTTATATCCTGCCAGGTCATTTCATGCACTCTCCTGGAAATCTCCACATCTATGACCCAACGTCAAAAATCCTTTACACCGGAGATCTTGGGGCATCCCTAGGACAGGACTATATTTTCGTTGAAAACTTTGAGGAGCATATCAAGTACATGGAAGGTTTCCACAGAAGATATATTCCAACAAACAAAGTTCTAAAAACGTGGGTAAAGATGGTTAGAGACCTTGATGTTGAAACTGTTGCACCTCAGCATGGAGCTATCATGAAGGGTAAAGATATTGTTAACAAGTTTTTTGACTGGCTTGAAAATCTAGAGTGTGGAATAGATATTATGGAAGACGTATACAAAATACCAGATAAGAAGCTTGAGGTGTAATGGAGGAAGTTTCCCACTACTCGGTTTTAAAAAACGAAGTTGTTGATTTTTTCAAAAACCATCTACAAACAGATAATCAATATATAGTAGATGCTACAGTTGGGGGAGGAGGCCACTCAAAGGCTATTTTACAGGCATTGCCCCATATAAAAATTATCGGAATAGACAAAGACTATTACGCCTTAGAAAGGGCAAAACAAAATCTCCAAGAGTTTAACGATAGGGTCATTCTTGTGAAATCTGCGTTTAAAAATGTAGATGAAGTTTTGAAAGATTTAAACATTTCAAAAGTTGGAGGATTTTTGTTTGATTTTGGGGTATCCCACTTCCAATTAAAACTACCACGTGGATTTTCCTTCATGAGAGATGAACCCCTAGACATGAGAATGGATACGTCTCAAGATTTAGATGCCTACTACGTTGTTAACTACTATCAGGAATGGCAACTAGAAAAGATACTGAGAGAGTACGGGGAAGAAAGATTTGCAAAAAAGATAGCAAAGGCAATAATAAACCAGCGGCAAAAAAAGAAGATAGAAACAACAAAAGAACTGGCAGATTTAGTTTACTCAATTTACCCTCCTAAACTTAGGCGGGGACGAATACACCCTGCAACAAGAACATTTCAGGCTATACGGATAGAGGTAAACAACGAGCTTGAGGAGATAAAAGAAGCTCTAAACAAAGCTATAGACCTTACAGATACAGGAGGTCTAATACAGGCAATTTCTTTCCACTCCCTAGAAGACAGAATAGTAAAGCAAACCTTCAAAGAGGGTAAAAGGTTAAAGAAACTTGAAGTTTTGACGAAAAAACCAATAACCCCTACCCAGAGGGAGATAGAGGAAAACCCAGCTTCAAGAAGCGCAAAGCTAAGGGTTGCTAGAAGAATTTCATCGGGAGTGGAAGATGACAAAGGCTAGGAGTATCTTTGCAGAAGTTATAAAAGACTTTTCATTTGTAAAAAAACAGCTGTTATACATTGTAGTTATATTTTCCATTGCAGCAGGTCTTATAGTTTATAACCTCAAGTTTATAGAGCTAGAGAGAGAAATCACCCAGCTTAACCAGCAAAAAAATTACCTCCAGTTAGAACAGGTAGAACTTAAAAAAGAGCTGGCAAAGCTTTCTGCTCCAAATAGAATTTCCAAGCTAGCCAAGAAGAGGCTAAAGATGGAAAAAGTTAATATGGAAAATGTAAAGTTCATAGAATATAAATGATTCCCAGAAAGGTATACTTCTTTGCTTTCCTTCTATCTCTAGCATTTCTCCTCGTTATTCTTAAGCTTGCCTCCCTTCAAATACTGGCTAAGGAAAAACTTATAAGGTACATAGAAAACCAGTACTACACGAAAGAAAACGTTGTACTTCCTAGAGGTACCATTTACGATAGAAAGGGTAAAATCTTTGCCATCAGTGTACCTACCATCACCGTTTACGTTCTACCCCAGTACATAAAAGACCTGAAAGATAAAAACAAAAAGGTTATAAAAACAGCCCTTCAGAGAAAAAAAGAGCTGGCAGAAAGACTTTCACCTGTTTTGAAGAAATCTCAGACATGGATACTAAACAAACTGAAAGAAAACCAGTACGTAGTGTTAGCACGAAACCTCGATAAGACGTTAAAACCTGTTATTGAAGATATACGAAGGGAAACGAAAATCTGGAACTTAGGTATCGTTGAGTCTTCAAAACGATACTATCCTATGAATAAGCTCTCGGCCAACAACATAGGTTTTGTCAGTAAAACAACAGGCCTTGGTGCAGAAGGATTGGAGCTTAAGCTAAACTCTGTTCTTGGCGGGGGTCTTGGTAAGGTTCTCTTTCTAAAGGATGCTCTGGATAACCCTATAACCGTTGTTAAAGAAGAGAAAAAAGAGAGTAAAGATGTTGTTTTAACTATAGATGCAAACATTCAAGAGATGGCGGAAGAGGCTTTAAGAAAGCTTGTAAAACTTAGAAAGCCAAAAGAGGCAGTTGTACTGATACTAAATCCCAATACTGGAGAAATACTGGCAAATGCCGTTTATCCAACATATAACCCAAACTACTACTGGAAGTACAGATGGTTTGGAAATCCAACTTTTAGAGGAATGTATGAGGTAGGCTCCCTTGCAAAACCGTTTGTGATGGCAAGGGCTATAGCCACAGGAAAGGTTAAGGAAGATGAGCTTATCTGGGGTGGAAATGGCGTTGTGTATGTTGATGGGGTACGCATAAGAGACCACAGACCTTTTAAATGGATAACTCCTAAAGATATCATCGTCCACTCTTCAAACGTTGGGATAATAAAAGTTGCCCTTCGTTTCAAACCAACAGAGTTTTACAGCATCTTTACACGGCTTGGATTTGGAAAGTCAACCCATACATTTCCGGGAGAGTCTAGGGGAAGGTTGAGACCTGACCCTCGCCCAGTCCAGATTGCCTACGCAGCTATAGGCCAGTCTTGGACTGCAACGCCTATACAGGTGGCAGTTGCCTACTCAGCGATAGCAAACGGTGGATATCTTGTAAAGCCCCACTTTGTAAAAGAAGTAATATCAAAGGATGGAAAGAAAGAAGTTTGCCAGTTTCAAAAAGGAGAAAAAGTTTTATCAGACAAAGAAGTTAAATGGCTTAAGGAGGTCTTGAAACTAGTTGTTGAGAAAGGTACAGCCCACAAAGGAAAATCAAAGTACTACACAATAGCAGGAAAAACAGGAACAGCCCAAAAGTACGACCCAAAAATCCATGCACTTTCAAACAAAAAGTTTTACACTTGGTTTGCCGGCTTTTTCCCTGTAGAAAAGCCAAAGTATACAATTGTTGTTTTTGCCAACGAGCCAAAAAAGATAAAAAAATGGGAAGTTATAGGTGGAGGGTCTGTCTCCTCAACAGTCTTGAAAGAGTTAGTAGATAGGCTAATGTTTTACTCTAAAGAGAAACCTGACAAAATAGTTGACAAAGGAGAAAAAAACCTTCATACTAATAGCAGATAAAAAGAAGACGTTTAGAGAAATAATCTCCCTCCCGAGTTTATCCCACCAAGTAAACTCCCAAGGTTGTTTCTTTAAACTTCTTCAGACAAAGAGAAGTTTAAGCATTACTTAAATTTTTGGAGGTATTTTGTCGTGCGTATCACAGGAACAGTTAAATGGTTCAACACTAAGAAGGGCTACGGATTCATCACTAGAGATGACGGCCAAGGAGACATCTTCGTTCACTACTCAGCTATTGAAGGTGATGGATTTAAAAATCTCGAAGAAGGCCAAAAGGTTGAGTTCGAGGTAGTAGAGGAAGAAAAAGGCCCAAGAGCACAGTCTGTAAAAAAACTGTAACTTACTGACATTTCTTCTAATAAAGGGGAAGGGTAAAATCTTCCCCACCTTTAATAATCAACTTTCACATCTTCTTCATAAAACTCATTTTTATCAACATCTAAAACCCAACTTCTCCAGTTTTCACCTTTGCCATCCTTTACAGACATTATTATGTAAGACATGTCCGGTTGGGCGAACATAAGGTCTGTTTGAGAAGGCCTGTCAGGATGGTCTGGATGGGTATGGTAAATGCCAACTATCTCTAAACCCTTTTCAAAGGCATAATCTTCTACTTTCATGTAGTCCTTTGGTGAAATTTCAAATCGGTCATTTGCCCTTTCTTTGTTCTGATTTTCTACCTGAAATACTTCATATACGGTTCTTGTTTCATTTTTATAGTCCTGCTTTCCCAGTAAAAAGCCGCAAATTTCGTAAGGATATCCCTCTTCACCTTGCTTTTTTATCTGGTCTAAATGCTCCTTTTTTATTATCAACATCTCAAACACTCCTCTTTATTGTTAGTTAAAATAAAGATACCATGGAAGTGATAGATTTTGGCACTAAAGATTACTTACAGGTTTTAAAGCTTCAAAAAGACCTATTTTCAAAAAAGCTATCTGGCGATAAAAACTCCTACATCCTTATAGGGGAACATCCAAACGTATACACCCTAGGAAAACGAACAAAAAAAGAGCATTTGTACGATATACCGTCAAACGTACCGATTATCAATATTGACCGAGGAGGGAGTATAACCTTCCATGGAAAAGGGCAATTGGTTGTGTATCCTATAATAAATCTTAAAGATTACAAGCTTTCCGTTAAGAGATACGTCCATCTTTTAGAAGAAAGTATGCTTAAAACGTGTAAAACTTTTGGTATTAATGCTTTTAGGAAAGAAGGCTATCCGGGAGTTTTTACTGAAAAAGGAAAAATTGGTTTTACAGGAACAAAAGTCTCAAAGTACATAACAATGCATGGATTTTCTCTAAACGTTGATGTGGATAAAAGTTATTTTAAAAGGATAAACCCCTGTGGGATAGGCACAGAGGTTTGTAATATGACTGATTTTGACCCTTCTGTTCGTCTTAAAGATGTAAAGGTCGAGCTTTTATCTAACCTTCTACAGCTTTTTTAAAATCTTCTAGAGAGTACTTTTGCCCGCCAAACTTTTTGTAAATCTCGTAAGCAGATTCAATGTCTTCATCTGTTAACTGTTTTCCTTTTCCCCAAACGAGGATGATAAATTCTTTAACTGATATTTCTCCGTTATCAACCTTTGGTGTGTAAAATCTAAATCTTTCCAAGTCTAGACCTCCTTATTTGTTTTATTTAAATTATACGAGTTTTGTTTATTAAAGTTTGGCAAAATCACATCCTCAAACAGCTTTTCCAGTACTTGAAGGTAGTCTTCTTTTCCTTCTTCCACTCTATCCATAATCTCTTCTAGCTCTTTAGTGTAATTTTCGTTTACAAACCTGTAGAAATCTTTTTTCTGTTTGATTACCTCGAGAACCATCTCTCCAAGTTTGGTTGCAATCAGATAGCCGTTCCTATCTATCACGTACTTTCGCTCTAGCAGCTTTTCTATTGTTATCGCATAGGTTGAAGGTCGCCCGATACCTTTTTCCTTCATCTCCTGTATGACTGTTGCGTAAGTATAGTATGGAACCTTTGGAACGAGGCTAAACTTTTTGTTTTTAAGTTTGTACTGGCCTTCATCTATGTTATGGGTTTTTATTGGCAGTATCAGGTTAAACCCATCTTCTAAAATTTTTGTAAAAAGCTCTTCCTGTTTTGTTTCTTCTAAAGCCTTTACTTCAAAGGTTGTTTTTTCAACAACTGTTTCCCTCATCTGGGATGCCATAAACTGTCTGAAGATTAAGTCGTATAGACTTAGATGGTCTTGGGTTATGTGGGAAAGGTTCAATGTGTAAATCATAGAACGAAGTTCATCTACATCCGACGGTTTTGTCGGTCTGATACACTCATGGGCTCCTCCAGAGGTTGAAAACGTTCTAGGTTTAAAGTACTCTTCTCCAAAGTTTTCTGTGATGTACTCTTTTGCAATTGATACTCCAACCTGAGATACTCTGATGCTGTCTGTCCTGTGGTAGGTTATCAGTCCACTTTCAAATAGTTCCTGTGCCAGCTGCATGGTTTTTTGGGGGGAGAACTTCAGTTTTTGGGCTGCAGTCTTTAACATCTGGTCTGTAGAAAACGGTTTTTCAAATAGTGCTTCTTCTTCTTTTTTTAGGGTTTTTAGCTGTACTTCCTGTACTTCCTGGAAAAACTGCCTTCCTTTTTCTACATCTTCAAACTTAAACTCAAAAACAACATCATCAACCATTAGTTTTACTAAGGCTACCTTCTGACGGGCTTCTCTTGTTCTGTTTACTATCCACTCTAGTACTGGAGTTTGCACTCTTCCTGCAGATAGCCAATGCTTTTTAAGCACTTTTTGTACGTACTGGGAGATGGTAAAACCTATCCATCGGTCGGCAATTCTTCTAACGAACTGGGCTTTTACCCTACCTCTATCTATATCTCGTAGGTTGTGGATAGCTTCTAAAAAGGCTCTCTTTGTTATTTCATGGAACTCAGCCCGCTTTACGTCCATGTTGTAAGGACGGGAGTTTAGATATAAATCAAACGCTATCTTTTCTCCTTCTGTGTCTGGGTCTGTGGCAACAATTACCTCCTGAACCTCAACGTCTAGCTCTCTTATACTTTCCATAACTTCTCTTTTACTCTGGTTATTCTCCTCAATCGTTTCAAAGACTGGGATAAACCATCCGTTGTCCTTCAGTACACCAAAAAATCCTTCCTCCTTGTTGAGGTCAAAGACGTGTCCCTTACTTGCTACAATCGTTAAAAATCTATCTCCTACACCAATCTCATAGGCATCAACTTTTTTTAACCTTCTTCTTAAAGGCTTTCCAAAGAAAGAGGATATAGTCCTTGCTTTGTTTGGAGATTCAACAATCACAAGGGTAGTTTTAAAGGTTTTCCTTTCTATGTCTAAAGTCTGTCCCTCAAGGATTTTCCTTACCTTTTCTCTATCTTTATTAATCTCTTCAAGGATTTTGTTAAGGTCAACCTGAGAGATATGCTTAAACTCAATATCTTCGTTGAACCATTTTGCCTTTTTTTGAAGAGAGTAAAAGGCTTTATCATCATCTACAAG
>JALUFA010000115.1:1118-3220 GCA_027052485.1 Hydrogenothermaceae bacterium | reverse complement strand
TGTTTTCCCCTCAAACCTCCTCCCAGTTCCTGCCCCGTCCACCCCCGCGGGGCTTTTTTATTTTAATAGAGCTTCTCTCATAATATCAACTGGTGCAGGTTTACCAGTCCATATCTCAAAAGCTTTTGCTCCCTGATAGAGTAGCATAGGTAGACCATCTTGGGTTTTGCAGCCCTTATCCTTTGCAACCTTTAAAAGGGGAGTTTCTTTGTAAATGATATCTACTACCGTGTGTTTTGGTTGGATGAGGTTATAGTCAAAAAGCCACGGGTCATCATCTTTTAAACCAACGGATGTTGTGTTTACAATGATATCTACATCCTTTAAAAAGTTTTCATTTATATGTGAGTATGGAATTGGTTTTATTATCTCTTCTACCAGCCTGTTAAAACCTCTAAAATCCTCAATGATATTTTCAACCCGTTTTAGATTTCTGTTTACCTGATAGATGGTATTTACTCCTTCTTTTATAAGACCAAAGACAATAGCCCTTGAAGCTCCTCCAGCTCCAAGCACGAGTACGTTTTTTCCTTCAAGGAAGGGTTCTAACTCTTTTAAACTTGTTATAAAGCCGTACTCGTCGGTGTTATATCCTATTAAATATCCATCTATGTTTTTTACAGTATTGCAGGCTTTTATGTACTTTACTTCCTCTGAGAGCTCATTTAAAAAAGGAATGATGTTTTCTTTGTGTGGAACTGTGATGTTTAAGCCTTTGATGTTTAAAGCTTTTGCCCCTTTTACAGCGTTTTCTAGGTCTTCAGGCTTGACCTCAAACGGTACGTAAACGGCAGGAATTTTGTAAAAAGAAAAGGCGGCAGTCTGAAATTGAGGGGATTTTGAGTGTTTTACAGGATATCCGAAAATCCCGTAAACTTCAGTTCCTCCTGATATATCAACGGGAATAATCATTCTGTTATTGAAAACTTAGATTGGCCTATCCTAACCGCCTTAACCCACGGTAGAAATTGCTTTATCGCAAGTATAACAGTGTCTTTCATTGTCATATCAGACACGGGACATGTGGCACATGTTCCAACAAGCTCAAGGTAAACTTCATTGTTTTCAACTTTTACTAGAACGATATTACCTTCATCTATCGCAAGGGCAGGTCTAATTTTCTCTAAGACTTCCTCAACCTCTTTTTCTCTATCTATAACAGCCATACTTAACACCCCTTTTTGACAATTATTCTACTAAATTCTTTGAAACATCTAAACCTACTTTTTCTTTCAGCTCTTTAAAAAACTCTTTCTGCTTTTCTGGAGATATATTCAGTACGTTAAATGCCCCTTGAATTGATAACCTTTTAAGGGCTATATCAACTAAACGCTCATCGTAGAAAAATTTAAAGTACTTTCTTATAACTTCTTCAGACTCTGGGTACTCTTCCAAAAGATGGAAGATTTTAAAATCTGCGTTTATCTTCATTCTTGGGACTTCCTTACAAAAAATCTCAGTAGACCGTCTTCATCAATGTATCCTAAATACTCGTTTCCAGTCGTTTCACACCACGCTGGTACGTCCTGAATTGCTCCTTCGTCGTCTGCCTGTAGCTCTACTATCTGTCCTACTTTTGCAGTTTTCATGACTTTTGCCAACTCGGTTATTGGTATAGGACAGTACGTTCCTGTAGCATCGTGGACTATATCTGGTTGAATGTTCTCTAAATCTACACCCATTTAAACCCTCCAGCTTTCAAGAGTAGTTTCTTCAAGTTTTTGACCTAAAATTATATCTTCCTTATACTTGTTTGCAAGGTGTTCTGGCGGTGTAATCTTTACCTGTATCTGACCTTTTTCATCGGTTTTGCTGTACCTTGCTATAAGGTCTGCAATCTGCTTTTTGTCCTCTTCGGTTAAAGCTTCTCCTGCAACTGGTCTTGCTATTGCAACGGCACCTTTACCTATAGGCTCGGCAAACCAGTATTTTTTCTTTATACCTCTAATAAAGTTTCCTTCTCCTTCGTTTCTTGTTACGATGACTTTTGTTTTTGAAGGAAGTCTAAAGTGTCTACCAATGGTAAGTAAGTAAAGCTCGTCTCTTGAGATAGTGTTTTCTGTAGCTATCACTTCTTTGTACTTTCTGGCGAAGTTCTCATC
>JALUFA010000115.1:0-1108 GCA_027052485.1 Hydrogenothermaceae bacterium | reverse complement strand
CAGCAACCACCTGCCGGTTGTTCGTACTCATCAATGCCAAACTTTTTTGCAAGCTCCATCTGGCGTTTTCTACTTCTACCAGAAATGCCTTCTAGCTTTTCTCTATCAATCCATCCTTTGATTTCCGGGATTGTTGGTGGAAGGAGTTTTGCCGATAGAGGTTTTACAACTAGCCCTTCAACACCTGCTTCTCTTTCTATAATTTGCATAGCTTTTAGGTGCTGGCTCATAGGTCTTTGGTTTAAAACTTCTCCCGAGATAATAAAATCGGCTCCTATTTCTTCCATGTACTTTTTGGCGTGTTTATACATAAATGCCCTACAGTCTATACACGGATTAATGTTGCTACCGTATCCGTACTTTGGATTTTGGATGATATCAAAGTAGCCTTCTGAAATATCTATTATCTCTAGGGGAAAACCGTACTTTGCAGCGTACTTTAGGGCAGGGTTCATATAGTGGGTTCCGTCTGGTTTTTTCTCTCCACGTCTTCGTTTTGTTTCTGTAATGCAAAAACCTGTGTAAAAGTGCAGGGCAATAACATCTATACCCTGCGCTTGAATGAGTTTGATTGCTAAGGTTGAATCAAGCCCCCCTGAGTAGAGGGCTACAGCTTTTCTCTTTTTTTTATCCATTGTTATCTGGGCAAAGTCCTTTTTCTTTTGCAACTTCTAGTATCTCATCAAGGTGAATTTCCCTCTCTTCGTCTGGGTCATCTTCCCTTGACCTGCAAAGACCACAAACGGTACCTGCACCTGTGGCATCGCCTATAGCGTCAATATCACAGGCACCATTTTTTATGGCTTCCAGTATCTCACCGAGGGTTACACCTTCACACAGACAAACTTCCGTATCTTCAGGAAGAGAAAGTATATCTTTATCCATTGTTAACCTCTTATCCTATGTGTTCTAGGTCTACTTGTTCTTCTTCGTGTTCTTCTTCTATGCAGTCAGGAATTTTAGCTGCTTCTTCAACTCTTCCCTGTTTGAGTAGGTAGTCCTTTATTGCTACGTGTAATGTTTCAAGTCCTAGGTTAGTACAGTGGATTTTTTGTGGAGGAAGTCCTCCTAGTTCTTCAAAAATTTCTTTGTATGTGAGGTTTAGTGC
>JALUFA010000114.1 GCA_027052485.1 Hydrogenothermaceae bacterium | reverse complement strand
AAACTACAAACTAAAAGGATACAAAGGAGCAATAAAGTACTCAAAAAAGCTTCTAAAAGAAAACCTCTCCTATAAAAGGGCATACTTACTGATGGCAAAAGCTTATGAAAAACTAGGAAAAGAAAAAGATGCTATCTTAACTTTGGAAAAGGCTTACTTTAAATTTCCTGAAGATAAACATCTTTTAAAGGAGCTTGCTAAGCTTTATGTAAAAACAGGAGACATCTATAGTGCAATTCAACTTTATGAAAACCTGCCAGAAAAAACAGAGGAAGATGTTATTGAGCTTGCAAAGCTGTATGAAAAGGTCGGCGACAAGGATAAAGCAGCAAAGCTTTACATACAGGCTTTAGCCATGGATAACGGTGAGTATGAGGCTTGGCTTCAAGATAAAATAAAAGCCCTATCCAGCCGTTAGATACTCATCAATAATCTTACAGAGGGTATGCTCCAGTGTAAGATGTACTTCCTGTATCCTTGCTGTGTTTTCATGTTTTACTATAAATGGGTAATCAACTAAGTCCTTTAACTTTCCGCCGTCTTTTCCTAAAAATCCTACAGTAAATAGTCCCATTTGTTTTGCTACTTTTACAGCTTCAATGACGTTTTGAGAGTTGCCACTAGTTGAAATACCTATAAGAATGTCCCCTTTTTCACCTAGAGCTTCTACCTGCCTTGAAAAAACTTTATCAAAACCATAATCGTTGCCTATTGCTGTTAGCGCTGATGTGTCAGTAGTTAGGGCTATTGCAGGGTATCCTTTTCTTTCCTTTTCAAAGCGTCCTACTATTTCTGCTGCAAAGTGTTGGCTATCGGCAGCACTGCCACCGTTCCCGCATATTAAAATCTTATTCCCGTTTTTCAATTTTTTTGCTAGAAGAAGCCCAAGATAAACAATCTGCTCTTGGTACTCGTACATAAACTCTTCCTTTAAACGGACACTTTCTAAAAATGCGTTTTCTACTATTTCTTTAAAATCAATTTCTTCAGCCATGCTTACCCCTTTTTCTGTTTTGTTATGATATTACCATTATAAGATAGGTCTAATTCTGTTATAATATTTACTTTGATTTGTCAATATCGATTAAGGAGGATGAGAATAGATGGCAGCACCTAAGAGAAAAAAATCTAAAGCTAAAACAGCAATGAGAAAAGCCCAGTGGTACAAAAAGCTAAAAATGCCTGGAATTTCTCTATGCCCTGAGTGCGGACAACCTAAAAAACCTCACAGAGTTTGTCCTCACTGTGGATACTACAAAGATAAAGAGGTTGTTGAGGTTATATAGTTTTGTATATAGCCTTAGATGCTATGGGGGGTGATTTAGCTCCCCATGTTAATGTTAAAGGAGCAATCCTATTCTCCAAAGAGACAGGCCACGGCGTTTACCTCGTAGGAAAGCAAGACATCCTAGAAAAACTCTTAGAAGAGTACGGTGGAGAGAATCTACCTATTCAAATCGTCCATGCTGAAGAAACGGTAGGCATGGATGAGCCTCCCTCTATAGTTATCCGTAAAAAGAAAAACTCATCTATGTATATAGCGGCAAAGCTTGTTAGAGAAGGGAAAGCTCAAGCTTTTGTTTCTGCCGGTAATACTGGAGCTGCTATGGCAGTTTCTAAGTTTATCGTAGGTGCAGCCCCTGGAATAGAAAGGCCGGGAATTGCCGTTGCATTTCCCACAAAAAAAGGAAAACCTACCGTTTTAATAGACGTTGGAGCTAACGTCGACTGCAGGCCACGTCATCTTGTTTACTTTGCTGTAATGGGACATACCTATGTAAAGGAAATTTTAAAAACCTCTGACAATCCTAAAATTGGTATTCTTAGCATTGGGGAAGAAGAAGGAAAGGGAAACGAACTTGTAAAGGATACATACCCTCTTCTTAAAATGTCTAAGCTCAACTTTGTTGGCAATGCCGAAGGAAGGGATATTTTCACCGGTGATTTTGATGTTATCGTTTGTGATGGTTTTGTTGGTAATGTAGTTCTAAAAACCAGTGAAAGCCTTGGAATGATAATCCTAGATATGATAAAGCAGGAGGTTCAAAAAAGCTTTATCTCTAAAATTGGGGCCCTTCTAATGCTACCTGCTTTAAAACGTTTCAAGAAAAAGGCAGATTTTGCAGAGTATGGGGGAGCACCACTGCTTGGAACAAAGGGAAGTTGTATAATAACCCACGGAAGAGCAGATGAAAGAGCAATTAAAAACGCATTAAAAGTGGCTACCGAGTTTGTAGAAACCCACTTTAATGAAAAACTATCTGAGAATATTGAAAAACTACTACCAGCGGAGTTAAAGGGGTAAAATGGGCGTTGAGATTACTGGAATTGGAATGTACGTTCCTGAAAGAGTTTTAACCAATCATGACCTTGAAAAGATACTGGATACTTCAGATGAATGGATTACCACAAGAACTGGTATAAAGGAAAGGCATATTGCCGAGGAGTGGGAAAAAGCATCAGACCTAGCCCAAAAAGCATGCGAGGAAGCTATTGAAAACTCAGGTCTGTCTAAAAAAGACATAGATGCTGTAGTCGTTGCAACATCAACTCCTGACATGATATTTCCTTCAACTGCTTGTTTTCTAGCTGATAAACTTGGGCTTTCTAATCCTATGGCTTTTGATATATCAGCTGCGTGTAGCGGTTTTATATATGGTTTAACTATTGCCAACTCGTTTTTAAAGTCTAAACAGTTTAATAATGTACTTGTTGTTGGAGCAGAAGTTTTTTCTCAGATTTTAGACTGGAGTGATAGGTCTACCGCTGTTATTTTTGGAGATGGGGCAGGGGCAGTAGTACTATCAAACACTGAGTCAGACAGTGATATTTTATCTGCTGTAATGAAGTCGGACGGTTCCCACTGGGGTTCGTTAAACTGTCCCGTTGGTGAAAAGTTAAAGATGAGAGGACGGGAAACGTTTAAACTTGCAATAAAATCTATGGAAACTGCATCAAAAAAGGCTTTAAAAAAAGCAGGCCTTACTTTAGATGACATTTCTCTTGTAATTCCTCACCAAGCTAACATCAGAATCATAAACGCCCTTGCCGAAAGATTAAACCTTCCCCAAGAAAAAGTGTTTAGCAATATCCATAAGTACGGTAATACAAGTGCGGCGTCTATTCCTATAGCCCTTTATGAAGCTGTAAAAGAAGGAAAAATAAAAAAAGGAGATAACATTCTTCTTACTGCCTTTGGTGGTGGTTTAACCTGGGGTAGTGTTGTAT